>VRUD01000042.1:0-2568 GCA_019456305.1 Cytophagales bacterium
GTAAATTATAGCTGGTCGCCTGGCATAGGATTAAACAGCGACACTGTTTTTAACCCTTTTGCCAGCCCTGATACAACGACAACTTATATGGTAACAGTAACAGACAGCAATAGCTGCCCGGCTTTAGATTCTGTAACTGTTACGGTTTTTACGCTGCCTATTGCAACAGCGCAACCAGATACGGCAATTTGTAATGGCGATAGCGCTCAACTCAATGCTACCGGAGGAGCTAATTATAGCTGGTACCCAGGTTTGGGATTAAGTAATGATAGCGTTTTTGATCCTTTAGCTGGCCCCGATACGACAACCACCTATATTGTAACAATAACGGATACAAACGGCTGCCAGGCTAAAGATTCAGTCACCGTTACTATAAAGAATTTACCGGCAGCCAATGCAGGGATAGACCGGGAGATCTGTGCAGGAGATAGCATTCAATTAGCTGCCGGTGGCGGGGCTGTTTACAATTGGTGGCCGTCTGCAGGCTTAAGCGATACTGCTATTGCTGATCCGGTGGCAAATCCCCTGACAACGACTACTTACTATGTGATCGTGACCGATACAAACACAGCTTGTTCTGCCATTGATTCCATGACTCTTATGGTAAATCCTTTACCTAATGTAACAGCAAACGCAGACCCGGACACAACAATTTGCCTGGGCGGGAGTGTTAAGCTGGTTGCAACCGGTGGTGGAGCGTATTCCTGGAGCCCTGCAACGGCTTTAAGCTGCACTACTTGTTTAAGCCCGGTAGCTGCCCCAGTCACAACAACCACCTATTATATAAATATCCAGGATGGAAATGGCTGCGTAGGCTCAGATTCAGTAACCATAATTGTTACAAATGCCTTCACTACAACGATTTCTCCAACACCAGAAAGCTGTGCGGGCAATAAAGATGGCACAGCAGATTTAACTGTTTCAGGCGGAACACCACCATTACAATACATTTGGTCTAATGGCGATAGCACGGAAGATATCACAGGTCTTGCAGCCGGTATTTACGTAGTGATGATAACCGATTCCAATGGATGTCAGAGACAGGATTCTGTTGTTATAACGGTATCTATGGTACTCGCTTCAGCAGGAAAAGATACAACCATCACTAAAGGAGATAGTATAATATTGCAGGCAAGCGGAGGCAAATTATATCTGTGGAGTCCGGGTACTGGATTAAGTGATACTACAATAGCCAATCCTGTTGCAAAGCCGGATGAAACAACTACCTATTATGTAACAGTTACAGATAGTAATGGATGTACGGGAGTAGATTCAGTGACCATTATTGTTATAGATATTACAGAAAAACAACTGTTTATCCCCAACGCGTTCACTCCAAACGGGGATGGAGAGAATGATGTTTTTCGTATAACAGGCAAAGGTATAAAAAGCATCTATTTAATAGTCTATAACCGTTGGGGGGATAACGTTTTTGAAACCCGTATTGTGGATGAGGCTATGAATGCAGGATGGGATGGAAAGCACAATGGGGAAGAACAGGGTATGGCTGTGTTTGTTTATTATCTGGAAGTGCAATTTGAGGATAGGACATCGGATATTAGAAAAGGGGATGTAACGTTGATTAGATAAATTGTCCGATTGTTATTAAAGATATAATTTTTTTATTAATTTGGAGCAAAAATTCAGCATGAAAAAATTGATCATAAATAAGCCCTTTGTATTCAGCGCCTTGTTGTCGCTTATTCCGTTATTGGGTAGCAGCCAAACGATTTTGTGGACAGAAGATTTTGAAAGCGGAGGGGGCAATTGGACTATGAACACAACAGATTTGAGTTCTACGAGTACTGGCTATAATTATTGGATTCTGAATAATGCCTTTGCTGCTGGAAATACCAATGTATCTTTCTCTTTTGCCTCTTGTGCAGATCTTGGCTGTATATCTGTAGGAATTAACGCTACACCTGACCAAACCGTAGGTATTACCGGTTTCCCTCAAAGTACCTATATGCATATCATATATGACCCTACTGTATTGGGTTGTTTTCCAGGTACGGCCCAGAATGCTCATTATTTAATTTCAGACCCTGCACTTGTTGTTTGCCCTACACCACCCGAAAATTATTTTACTAAAATGAATATTGGTATGAGTACAACTGGTCAAACAAATGTAAGTGTAAATTTTTGGTGGGTTGGTGTTACAGTTAACGTGGCTTTTGGGGAATTTTATTATAGCATTGATGGAGGGGTTAGCTGGATACTGGGATTGACCTCTCTGTTTAATCAAGCAACATGGATACAGGAAACGGTTACATTAACTGATTTTGATAATCAACCGGATTTAAGATTTGCATTTAGATTTGTGAATGGAAGTGATGCAGCGCAAGCAGGTGCAGAGCCAGCTTTTTCAGTTGACCAAATAGAGGTGACAATACCTACCGTTGTTGCCCCACCGGTAGCAAGTTTTGCAGCTAGCGATACCATGATCTGCGAAGGAACATGCATCAGCTTCACTGACTCCAGTACAAATACACCTACAAGCTGGGAGTGGTCATTTCCCGGAGCTACACCCGACACATCCAATGATCAAAACCCGGTAAGTATTTGTTA
>VRUD01000042.1:2668-36281 GCA_019456305.1 Cytophagales bacterium
CGCAGCAGGGTGTGTAACTTTGACGATCACAACAAATAACCCGGCAGGTCCATGCCCCGCAGTTTCAGATTCTATGGCACTATGCTTTTTTTCCTGTGCGGCTCCTGTTGCCGATTTTACTGCGAGTGATACAACAATATGCGACAGCACTTGTATCAATTTTTCTGATTTAAGCACAAATAACCCTACAAGCTGGGAGTGGTCATTTCCCGGAGCTACACCCGACACATCCAATGATCAAAACCCGGTAAGTATTTGTTATTCCGCACCGGGAAATTATACCGTAACCTTGGTTGCCACCAATGGCAGCGGCTCGGATGATACTACCATGACCAACTATATCATTGTTGACACGGCATCTACCGCCTATGCAGGACCGGATACCAATATCTGTGACACCGGTTCATATACAATAACAGGGGCAACCATAGGCGGAAGTGCAACAAGCTTATTATGGACAACTTCAGGGAATGGCACCTTTGATGATTCAACCTTATTAGCTGCAATCTACACACCTTCAGCAGCTGACACCGCAGCAGGGTGTGTAACTTTGACGATCACAACAAATAACCCGGCAGGTCCATGCCCCGCAGTTTCAGATTCTATGGTGCTATGCTTTTATTCATGTGCTGCACCCGTTGCAGATTTTTCATCAAGCGATACAATATTTTGTGAAGGTGCCTGCATTGACTTTACCGATTTAAGTATGAATGCAACCGGTTGGATGTGGTATTTTCCAGGGGGAACACCCGATACTTCTACTGCACAAAATCCAACAGGTATCTGTTTTGATAGTGTCGGAACTTACACCAACTCTCTGGTGGCAACCAATGCAAACGGGCAGGATTCTATTGCGAAGATTATAGTTGTTGATTCATGCCCACCGCCTGTTGCAAATTTTTCATCGAGCGATACTACATTTTGTGTAGGTGCCTGTATTGATTTTAGCGATTTAAGCTCCAATACTCCTACGAGTTGGGCTTGGTCCTTTCCCGGTGCCGTACCTTCTTCAGATACCCTAAAAAACCCCGTAGGCATATGTTACGATACTGCCGGAACTTATGATGTAATATTAACTGTAACAAATGCAAGTGGAACAGATGACACTACATTTACGGGTTACATTACCGTTAACTCTTGCCCCGCACCAGTGGCGAATTTTACTGCAAGTGACACAGTAATATGTGAGGGAGATACTGTTAATTTTACGGCATTAAGCCCCAACACCACCACTTGGGCCTGGTTGTTTCCCGGTGGAACACCGCCAGTTTCCAATGATTCTACTTTTTCTGTTATTTACAGTTCATCCGGCACGTATAGTGTTACTTTAACGGTATCTAATGTAAACGGCTCGGATACTTTGATTCAGACGAGCTATATAACTGTAAATCCTTTACCAACGGTGAATTTAGGAGCAGATATTACATTTTGCATAGGGGATAGCGCTGTATTGGATGCTGGTGCCAGCTTTTCAAGTTATTTATGGCAGGACGGTTCTGCAAATCAAACTTTGACTACAGATACTGCTGGAATATACTTCGTTAAAGTAACCGATTTAAACGGATGTGAAGGAAATGACACAGTAATATTAACGGTCAATTCATTGCTTCCTGTAGCAAATTTTGGATATTCTGATTCAAGCTTAACTGTTACCTTTACAGATTCGTCTGTTAATGAAACTATGTGGGTATGGGATTTTGGTGATGGCAATACAGATACAGTGCAAAATCCTGTGCATACTTATGCTATTGCCGGAAGTTATAATGTATGTTTGATAGCAGGTAACGCTTGCGGTTCAGATAGTATCTGTGATTCAGTAACTGCAAAAGTTATAAAGATTCAGCTATTTATCCCCAACGCCTTCAGTCCTAACGGTGATGGAGAAAATGATGTGTTTCGTATAATAGGCAGCGGCATAACAAAGATCTATTTAGCAGTCTATGATCGCTGGGGTGTTCGGGTCTTTGAAACGGAGGATATAAAAGAAGCTATAGAGACTGGATGGGATGGAAAATACAAAAGAAAAGAGCAAGGTATGGCTGTGTTTGTTTATTATGTGAAAGTTAAATTTGTGGATGGGACATCTGATACAAAAAAAGGGGATGTAACCCTGATAAGATAATAAGAGCTAAAATTTTAAATATTTTAAATATTTTGGTGTTTTAAGTATTTTTAGTAAATTTGTGTATCTTTGTAGCAGACCAAATATTTTCATTTTAAAAAATGAATAAAAGTCTTGAAACACAAACAAAGATCCTTGAAAAAATAGAAGCAAAATGAAAAAAATAACTTTTATCAGCGCAATCTGTGTATTGATCTGCGTAACCTGTGTTAATGCTCAGGATAAGCATTTTTCACAATTCTACTATTCACCCTTAAATTTAAACCCGGCCTTGACGGGAGCTATTGAGGGCAACTTTAGAGCTATGCTGAATTACCGCAACCAATGGAGAGGTATTACATCTCCTTTTGTGACCACCTCATTTGGGGCAGATATTACATTGAGAGGAACTGAATGGGGAGAAGATTGGATTGGTTCAGGACTGGTAATCGTTCACGATAAAGCCGGTACAGGTGGATTGTCTGACTGTCGTATGATGCTTTCCGGTTCATATTTTAAGTGGCTCGACCAGTACAATTATGTTTCAGCAGGTGTTCAGGCAGGTATTGTACAACGTAAAATAGATTTTAGCTCATTTGAATTCGAAAGTGAATTTGTAAATAACAGCCCTGATCCGGGGATTACCCAAGATAAAGTCAGTTCTGTTGCATTTGATATGCACGCAGGAGCTGCCTGGTTCTTTAAACCCAATGAGGGAATGCAAATATCTACCGGATTTGGATTTTTCCACTTACTCAAACCCAAAAAATCGTTTATTGATGCCGGTTACTTAGATTCATTGGGAGAGGATATCGGGAAAGAAGACCGTATGGGCGTTTTTCATAGCAACGCCACGATTGCTCTGACCAGGGAAATTGATCTGAACCCTGCTTTGTTGTACCAGCGTAAGAAAAAAGCACAGGAGTTAATGGCAGGAACATCTGTAGGATTTAGTTTTATAAAAGGCCGTAAAACAAGAGGGATCGTTCATGTGGGCGGGTGGTTACGTTTTTTCGATACGTTTGATGCGTTTATAATGTCAACAGGGTTGGAATATGAAAGTTTTACGCTTGGAATAAGCTATGATGTAAATATTTCATCGTTAAAAAAGTCAGTTGATAAGTTTGGGCGGCCTGGCGGTCCTGAGTTCTCATTAATTTATGAATTCCCTATACCTGTCAAAAGAAAAAGAAAGCCAATTCCCTGCCCGAGGTTTGATTGATTGGTATCTGTCTAAAGGGCATCTCTAAAAACTACATATTTTTAAAAACACACCCCTTGCCCCTCTTGATAGAGGGGAATATATGGTGTAGTTTTTAGAGATGCCCTAAAAATAGTTAGCTATGATGATAACAAAAACATTACTAACAATTTTATTTTTCTTTCTTTTTCAATTCTTCCTGCCAATAATTATAGCAACTGCTCAAAATCAAACATCTGAGTTCATCAAAAAGGCTGATAAGCTTCTGGAAGAAAATTTACCAGATTTCAATCAGGCCATTGAGCTGTATTTAAAAGCTCATAAGACTGCTCCAAAGGATCACGATTTGAATTTTAAAATAGGATTATGCTATTTAAACACTCACGATAAAACTGCTGCCGTTCCTTATCTTGAAAAAGTAGTTAATAGCTCTCCTGCTTCTTCGGATCATGTATGGGGAAGTGGTATCCATTATTTATTAGCAAGAGCTTACCAGTTGAATTTTGAATTTGACAAAGCAACAAGCGAGTATATCAAATACAATAAATCCCTATCGGTAGAAGAGCTTATCAAAAAGAAAGTTCCAAGATTAATTGCCAGGGTTATGAAAGAAGAAAGAAATTTTGCGTTTACAAAATATGTAAAGGTAGAAAAGATAAAGGAATTGATCTCTAAAAAAATAAAAGAATGTAAAAGTGCAAAACTGTTGGTAGAAAACCCGGTAGATGTGATCATTGAAAATATTGGAACCAATATTAACACACCCTATCCTGAATATGGTCCTGTGATCACCGCAGATGAGTCGGTTATGTATTTCACTTCCCGCAGGGAGGGAACTACAGGTGGTGAGAAAGATTATGTTGATGGTAAGTATTTTGAAGACATCTATGTATCATTCAATAAGGAAGGTACCTGGTCAGAGGCTAAATCTTTAGGTCCCCCGATTTGTACTGAATACCATGAGTCAGTAATAGGTTTGTCTGCAGACGGGCAAAAATTGTTTATCTTTAAAGACGAAAATTTAGATGGGGGCGATCTCTATGTTTCGAGAATCCATGGGTCAAAATGGTCAGCTCCTGAAAGCTTGCCTGAAGGTATTAATTCCAGCTATGGGGATAAATCCGTTACAATTTCTGCTGATGGAAAACTGCTTTTTTTTGTCAGTAATAGGCCGGGAGGCAAGGGTGGAAAAGATATTTATATGTGCAAAAAAAGTCGTGCCGGGTGGGCAACGCCTAAAAATCTTAGCAGCAGGATCAATTCAAAATATGATGAAGATGGCGTGTTTTTTCACCCTGACGGAAAAACGCTCTATTTTAGCTCAAGGGGGCACCCCGGCTTGGGAGGGTATGATATATTTGAAGCAAAGTACGAAAATGGAAGGTGGTCTAAACCCAAAAACCTTGGCTATCCCATCAATACTACTGATGATGACATATATTTTGTTCTGTCTGCAAGCGGGAAAAAAGGATATTATGCTTCTTTTCGTAATGAGGGTGAAGGCGAGAAAGATATTTATGTTATAAACTTTGAAAAGCCAACAAAAAAGCTCACCCTTCTTACCGGCATTATCTCTGATGACTCAACCCATGAACTTTTAGAGGCTAATATTCAGGTCATTGATAATGACTCTAATAAAGTTATTGAGGAATTATTCTCTAATGCTGAAACGGGCAAATACCTTATCACGCTCCCGTCAGGCAGGAATTACGGTATTAACGTTACAAAAGAAGACTATCTGTTTCATTCAGAAAATTTTGATATTGCAGTTGAAAAAGACTACCAGGAAATCGAAAAAAATATAACGCTAAAAAAAATTGTAGTAGGAATACATATCGTTCTTAAAAATATCTTCTTTGATTATGACGAGTCTACTTTAAGGCCTTCATCATTAGCTGAACAGGAACGGCTGTATGAACTATTGCAGAAATATCCGAAAATGAAGATCGAAGTTTCGGGTCATACCGATAATAAAGGCAGCGAAGAATATAATAAAAAATTGTCGGAAAAGCGGGCACAGGCGGTAGTTGATTACTTAATTAGCAAAGGTATTGTCAAAGAACGCCTGATTGCTGTAGGTTACGGCCCCACCAAACCCATTGCACCTAACCAAAATCCTGACGGCAGCGATAATCCTGACGGCAGGCAACTGAACAGAAGAACGGAGTTTGAAATTTTGGGAAATTAAAAGTCAGTTGACAGTCTACAATTGACAGTTGACAACTTGTTACCTGCTTAACAACTATAAATTGACGACTGCCAACTGACTCCTTTTAAGTTATTTCATTATTTTCTTCTCAATCAGGTAATAAGTGACCAAACCCAATCCACCGAAGAAAAGGATCATAGAAAAATAGGCTGCAACTTCAAGCATACCAGCCTTGGATAGAAAATAACCCGCTAAAATACCAATGCCCGCTCCTGCAAATAACATACCTATCTTGAGTGCCGGGTAACCCGTTGACTGTGCTCCCTTGTTAAAAATTGAAGCATCTATGCCTTTTTCTATCAGGGCTAAGCGCTCCTTGTTCCTTGTGGAATAATAAATGTAAAGAATTCCAAAGAGTGTACCGAAAAATGCTACGGTAGATATAATCGGAATTAACATACTCATTTGTCCTGTATCCATAATAACCTCCTTTTTTAAAAGTTAAAATTTTTGTTTCGCTATCTTTGACACGGATTTATCTTTTTAGGTTACATATTTTTTTATTTTTTGTGTAAGTTATGATAAAGTTTTTAAAAAATTAATTATATTTGCCTAAATTAATTTAATCTTTTTGTAATCATGTCAATAACTGAGATTAAAAAAAATATTCACCAAATTATAGATGAGTTTGACAATCAGGAAATACTAGAAGATTTTCATTTAGCTTTACGAAACTTATTAAGGGATTATAAAAAAAACGAAGATTTTTGGGATGAATTATCCGCGTCTCAACAGAAAGAAATTGACAATGCTCTCAAAGAAGTGGATGAGGGTAGAACTACAAAGCATGAATCAGTAATTAGTGAATCAAGAAAATGGCTTGCAGAATAGAATGGTCTGACACTGCAAAGCAACAATATCAGCAAGTTATTGAATACTTAAAAACTGAATGGTCAGTTAAAGATGCAGAAAATTTCATTGAAAGAGTTAATAAGATAATAACTCTTATTTCCAGATTCCCAGGAATAGGTAGAAAGTCTGTCAAAAGAAAAAGAGTTAGAAAGTATCTTCTAACACGTCAAAATATGCTATTTTATGAAATAAAAAAAAATACCATATTCCTTTTGGCAATCTATGATACAAGGCAAAACCCGGATAAAATCAAATATTGACAAATCTTCGCTTAGCATAACGATATCAATTTTGTAAACGCTACTCAATATCTCGTAACCAGGCAGAACATTCCTGCGTCTAAAACATAATGGTTGACAGTGCTGATAATATTCTTATAGAAAAGATATTGCGTGGCAATCTTGCAGCTTTTACTGATCTTGTAGAGAAATATAAAAGCTTTATTTTTACATTAGCATTACGCATACTTGACAACCGGGAGGATGCAGAAGAAGTTTCGCAAGATGTATTTTTGAAGGTTTTTAAATCATTGCAATCTTTCCGCAAGCAAGCAAAATTTAGTACCTGGCTGTATAAGATAACATACAACACTGCGGTCAGCAGGTTAAGAAAACAAAAAGGTGAAGCAGAGGCTGTTGAATTAAATATTGAGCAACTACAAAATATTGAAAGTGAAAATGTAAAAGACCAGGTTGATCAATTGCAAAGAGAACAGCAGAAAATGTATATTGAAAAAGCCATCAAAAAATTATCTGAAGATGACAGGGTGGTTATTTCATTGTTTTATCTTAGTGAAATGTCTGTCAAAGAAATTGCTAAAATTATTGCCCGGTCACAAAATTATGTGAAAGTCAAATTGCACAGGGCACGGAAGATGATCTATAAAGAATTAACTATTTTATTAAAAGGTGAATTAAAAGAAATTATCTGATGGGCATCTCTAAAAACTACATATTTTTTAAAACACACCCCTTGCCCCTCTTGATAGAGGGGAATGTATGGTGTAGTTTTTAGAGATGCCCTAATAGAAAGATGCAGGATTCAGGATATATGAAACACATAACTGAAAATAAATTAATTAACTTAATAAGCAGTCTTTGTTCAGAGAAGGAACGGACCAAATACCTGGAGCATATTAAAAAATGCCCTTCATGTGCTAATCTATATTCAGAAATGACTTTTATTAGTGATCACATCAAACAGATTGGAATAGAGCAGCCATCGGCCAAATTCACAAATGACCTGATGGAAAAGATCCATCACTTCCAAAAAAAGCAGGCTTTTCATTATATGCCGTTGATCAGTAAGAAATGGTGGAGTATTATTGTAACGATCATGCTTGCAGTTTTTTATGCCCTGATTTTTGCATCACAAACCGGTACGGATTTTCGTGAAGAAAACTTTTCTATAATCAGCTATATTGAATCACTTTTACCAGACTTAAGTATCATCCAAAATATCTCCGAACTGCTAAAACCTGAAGTTATGATCCAATTTATAATGATCATAGCTGCCTGCTGGGTGCTGATATTTATTGATGGGTTAATTAAAAAAGTATTTTTGAAAATAGTGAACTAAATTTTAAGTACCATACAAACAAGCAGCAGTAGGCAGCGGCAGTTGGCAGTCCTGCCTCCTGCTGCTGCCGCTGCCAACTCTAACTTTCGGAAACCTGTCTCCCTTATTTGGTATAATGCCGCTCTTTCAGGATTCGCTCGTATATCATGAGTACTCGGGATTACGGTGTCATATTCATTTAACGCCAACCAATTCCACATCAAAGATAAGCGTAGCGTTTGCAGGGATTTTTCCCGTAGCTCTGCTCCCATATCCCAGATCAGGAGGAATGATCAAACGGGTTTTTCCTCCCACTTTTAACAGCGCTATACCTTCATCCCATCCTTTGATCACCTGTCCTACGCCTAATGGAAATTCAATTGGTTGGCCTCTTTCTACTGAGGAATCAAAGATAGTGTTGTCGGTTAAATATCCTGTATAGTGAACCAGGACGATCTTTCCTGCCCCTGCCTGCTTGCCTTTTCCTTCCTTCACAACGATATATTTCAAGCCGCTTTTGGTAGTTATTGTATCTTTGCCAGTCACCTCAAATGGTTTTGGAATAATTCTTTCTGTGATCTTCAGCAATTCAACATCAAAGATCAATATTGAATTGGGAGGAATTTTCCCCGCAGCCCTGCTGCCATAACCCAATTCAGGGGGAATCGTAAACGTGGCTTTATCTCCCACCTTCAGCAAGGCAATTCCTTCGTCCCAGCCTACAATCACCTGCCCGATACCCAGTGTAAAAGTAAATGGCTGCCCTCTTTTTACCGAGCTGTCAAAGATAGTACTATCGGTAAGCTTACCGGTATAATGTACGGTTACCCTATCGCCCTTTTGAGGCTTTTTACCTAACCCTTTTTGAGTAATTACATACTTCAATCCTGAAGCTGTTGTAATGGCATTATCTTCCTGCTTTGTTTGAGAATTGCAGGATTGAGCCGAAAATAATAATACGGCTCCGAGTGTGTAGATGAAGTTTTCCATGAGTTTTTAATAGTTTATGGTTAATTGTGAATTGTTATTCTTTTGTATTAATTAGGGTTATGGATTAATTAGTTAACGGCTCCGGCTAAAATGTCGTGCAACGGTTAGGTTGGTTGGGTATGCATTTTAGCCATTGTTAGGCACTGGCTATTTTCCGTATTTGGGTTGATATAATTGCAAATAGAAATCTCCAGGAACTTTGAAGAAAGTAACAAACCCGTATCCGTGGTCTTCAATTTCGCCTTTAAATTCCACTCCTTTGCTTTTCAATTCCTTTACCGTTTCTTCGATATTATCACAATAAAACGAAATGTTGTGGGTTCCAGAAGGTGCTCCTTCCACTCCGCTTTCGTCAGCAGGGTGAACCCCCATATCTCCTTCGGGAACATTGAAAATCAGCCATCCGTCTCCAATATCGGTTGCCTTGAATCTGATCTTGTCCCGTAGAAACTCGCGTAACTCTTTGTCCGCAGAACTGTAAAACATTGTGTGAACTCCTTTTATCATTTTCTTGTGTTTTTTGTTTGTTAATTTAGTTTTGGTTTTTGCTTGTGCCTAACGGTAAGAGTAAAAAACGTGCAACCCCGTTTATTAAAAGCTCTAAAGTAGCAATTTCTGCGCTGGTCTCTAAACCACCTAAGCTTTTTAATAAGTATTAAAGTTTCGATTACTTAATGCGAGAATGCAGCTCGCAAATTTGCATAAAACTACAAGCAGAAATTGCGGGAAATTAGCTACCTACCTCACAGAAAAGCAATTTTTTCGCATGTTTTTTTACACAGTGTTACCGCTATGTGCCTTTTCTTTATATATCTACACTAAGTCTTAGATGTCCGCCAAGCCCTTCACGAATTATTCTCATAATTGTAGAAAGACGAATGTCGGAAGCATCATTTTCAATTCGTGAAATATAGGTCTTTGTTGTCCCACACTTTTTAGCAAGTTGCTCTTGAGTTAGGTTTTGTCCTTTGCGAAGTTCCTGAAGTATAACACCAAGTTTGAAAGCTTCAAATCCTTCTTCAAATTTTTCTCTTTTTACTGTCCCACGTTTTCCATATTGCTTGTCCAAATGGTCAGCAAATGAAGTAAGGTTGTTATTTGCTTTTTTTTTCATTGAAATATTGTTTTTTAAGTTTTTCTGCTTGTTTAATTTCGTTCTTAGGAGTCTTTTGAGATTTCTTTTGAAATCCGTTTAGAAGCACTACAAGTTGCCCTTTGTCAAAGAAGCTAAAAACTCTATAGATGTCTGAACCAAATTCAACTCTAATCTCATAGATTCCTATTGAACCTTCTATGTGTTTGAAATATTTAACAGGAATTTGGTCTAGGGTCGCTATTAATTTTAGTGTCCAGTTGAACTTTTTCTTGACTTTTGGCTTAAGTGTTGCAAAAAAGTCGAGATAATAGTATTTGTAGTAGAAAATGTTCCTGATAAATTTTTCTTCCACGCCACAAAGTTAGCTATTTAGATAACATTCTCCAAATTTACGAGGACAATTTTTTATAAAATAGTGATTTTTGGCATTAGCGGTAACGTATGTGCAAAAGATATTCGTTTATTTCGCCTTTATATATTTTTAAAACACACCCCTTGCCCCTCTTGATAGAGGGGAATGTATGGTGTAATTTTTAGAGATGCCCTTCAGGCAACCAACTGCTCTTTATAATCAGCTAACAGATCAACAAATTTTTTAATAGTGTCATCAAATGAGAGCTGAGATTTGCCCCCGGCAGCATTGGTGTGTCCTCCACCGTCAAAATGCTTTCTTGCCAGGTCATTTGCAGAAAAATCACCCACAGAGCGGAACGAGAGCCGGACCTCTTTTTTCCTTTCAGTGATCAAGGCGCCAAACACGATCCCTTTGATAGAGAGCGCATAATTTACCAATCCTTCTGTATCACCTGTTTTGACATTATATTCTTTCATCTCTGCTGCGTTAATGGAAATATAAGCGGTACTGTATTTTTTCAGCACCACAAGCTTGTCTTTTAATGCATAGCCCAAAAATCTCAAGCGTTTTTCTGAATAGTTATCATAGATAAGTTTATGAACCTTTGTAATATTGATACCAATATCTATTAACTCTGCTATGATCATATGAACCGCCTTAGAAGTGCTTGGATACCTGAATGAACCTGTATCTGTCATAATGCCGGCATAGAGACATTCACCAATATTGGTGCTAATGAGATTTTTATCACCAAAAAATTTAATAAGTTCAAAGACCAGTTCCGCTGTGGCTGAAGCTTTGTCATCCCATACCTGCAGGTCTGGAAATTTTTCAGGTTCAAGATGATGGTCTATTAGTATTTTTTTCCCCTTGACATTTCTAAGCATTTCTCCCATTTCATTGATACGATTCAAAGAAGAAAAGTCAAGGCAAAAGATAATATCAACGCTTTCTAACAGGCTTTGTATTTTGCTTTTTGTTTTATCATTATAAATAAGTACCTCTTTACTCCCTTGCATCCATTCCAGAAAGTCAGGAAAGTCAGAAGGTGAAATTACCTTGATCTGGTGCCTTTTTTTTTGCAAATAATTTGATAATGCAAGCGCTGAACCAAGCGCATCAGCATCAGGGTTATGATGGATTATGATAGCAATATTTTTGGGCTGGCTTAATAATTGCCTTATAGTAGAAAAATCTTTCATATACACTAAAAATAGTTGGTTTTTAGTTTTTAGTTATTGGTTATGGTTTGATAGTTTCTGGTTATAGTTTTTTAGTTTGCAGTTCCGGGCTTTATACCATAAGATGGACAAACCAATAAACCCCGTTAGACAAAAACACTAAAAGCAATTGCCCCTCGCCAACAAAGGCATATCTAACGGGGTAAACTAAAACTAATACAGGAAAAAATTTTGCAAAGGTGGAAATATTTTGAAAAAAATCAAAGAATATATAATATATTTCAAGGTTACACTTAATTGTCTCTTAACAGACACTATTGCTAATAACACTTAAATACCGGAATTGTTTACCTTATTGATTTGTTTTAACTTTGTTTTTTGGATTGAAATTTGTTTATTTTAAATATAGTGCTTATTATTACGTGCTTTTTTATGACAGTTATGAAAATTTTATTACCATTTTTTTATATAATATTTATTCCACTATTTGCATGGGCACAATCAGAGAAAGAGCTTATGCATTTGACGAATTGGGAATTTAATTTTTCTAAATCAATAGATGAAGTAAAAGCAGGTGATGAGATAGACCTGGTTATTAGTGTTTTAATAGATGATGATTGGTTCCTGTATTCTTCTGATTTTGATCCTGACCTTGGTCCTATGCCTGCCGAGTTTCACTTTGAAGAAAATGATTCTTATGAATTGGTTGATAGCACTAAAGCGGTGAATTCTAAAAAGAAATATGATGAAATGTGGGAAGGTGATTATACTTATTTTAAGCATAATGGTGAATTCAGGCAGACTATTAAAGTGCTAAAAGAAACGCTAAGCGTTAAAGGATCTCAGACTTACCAGCTTTGCTCAGAAATAGACGGGAGTTGTATTCCTTTTGAGGCGGAATTTGTATTTCAATTTAAAAAATAAAAAAATATTATACAATATGAGGGTTTTAATATTAGTTTTTAGTTTACTTTTTTATTCAATTTTTGCACTTCCACAGATATTGAAACCGGCAACCTGGGATGACCCTGTACTCTCAAAACAAGATATCAAAGTGGGAGATGTAGTTGATATTATCTTCCGCGTTACAATTGATGGTAACTGGTACCTGTACTCTACTGACTTTGATCCCGATCTTGGCCCGATGGTCACCACTTTTATTTTTGATGCTGATAAGAATGATTCATACAAACTTGTAGGAGGTATTAAAGCCATTGGTTCCAAAAAGAAATATGATGAAATCTGGCATGGAGATTATACCTATTTTTACAATAAGGCAGAGTTTCGCCAGACTATTAAGGTTTTGAAACAGGTACTAATAATTAATGGCGCCTATGAGTACCAGGTTTGTACGGATGTTGATGGCAAGTGTATTCCTTTTGATGATGAATTTACTTATGATAAAATTATAGTTCTAACAATTGATGCTATGAATATTTTAGAAAATGAAACACAAAAATTTAAAAGCACAGATATTGAATTTATATCTGTTAGCGGAGAGACAGCCACCGGGAAAGACGGTGCAGACTATATTCAAGTCAAGGATTGGTGGTACAAAGTACCTGCCGGAAATAGTATTAATTTTTATAGGAAATACATTAATCTGGGAGGCGTAAAATGAGATATAAAAAATCTTTAATAATTTTGAAATTCCGATACACGATATTACTTATTTTTTTGTTTGTAGTGAGGGTGCATGCGGCACATCCCGATTCTATCGGGACCCTTTCAATACAAGGTAATGAAATCAATTCGGATGATGCTATAGAATTACTTGATCTTGTCTTAACAGAAAAGGATTACCGGGATGCCGTTAGTTTACTTGAACGTACAGAAAACGCTGAAGTATTAATACATAATCAGGATATACGGCAAAAAGTTGCTAACCTGGCTGAATTATACATGCAATCTACACCGGAATGGGCGGTAGATGTTACTCTTCCTGATGATAAAACAATAGTCTCCAATGATGGTGTGAAAGATACACAAATTGAAACGTATGGTGGTGGAAGCAGTTATGGTTTAAATACCGGAGCACGGGAAGAAGCTGAAAAGGAAAGCATGGTAACCAAGATATTAAAAAAAGGAAGTGATATGATAACCAAAAGAGAAGATGTTCATAAACCCTATTCTCTTTTGGGATTTATGCTTTTAGCCTTTGTGGCTGGCCTTGTGGCGCTTCTCACTCCCTGCGTATTTCCTATGATCCCTATGACCGTGACATTTTTTTCAACAGACAGCGGAGGGAAGAGAAAGGGCGCTGTTAAAATTGCTATCTTTTATGGCTTATCAATAATTTTTATATATACATTTATTGGAATAATAGTTGCCGTCCTTTTTGGCCCTGCTGCTGCGAACTTTCTAAGTACGCATTGGCTGCCCAATGTTTTGTTTTTTCTTGTTTTTGTAATATTTGGGCTTTCTTTTTTAGGGATGTTTGAAATTACCCTGCCAAACTGGCTAATCAACAAAGCAGATACTCAGGCAGATAAAGGCGGCATTTATGGTGCATTCTTTTTAGCCTTTACATTAGTATTGGTCTCTTTTTCATGTACAGGCCCTATTGTTGGCGCTATTTTAGTAGAATCGGCAGGCGGCCAGCTTTTGAAGCCAACATTGGGAATGTTCTCCTTTTCATTGGCTTTTGCCATACCTTTTTCGTTGTTTGCAATATTCCCCTCCTGGCTGAGGTCATTACCCAAGTCGGGAGGTTGGCTGAACTCCGTTAAAGTGGTTTTAGGATTTTTAGAGTTAGCGTTGGCGCTTAAATTTTTAAGTATAGCCGATCAGGTTTATCATTGGGGTATCTTAGACAGGGAAGTTTACCTGGCTTTAGCAATAGTAATTTTTACGGTAATGGGGTTTTACATATTGGGGAAAATAAGATTACCCAACGATAGTGAAGTTAAAGTTATAAGTGTTTCCCGGTTAGTACTCTCACTAATTACTTTTTCATTTGTTATCTATTTAGTTCCTGGTATGTTTGGCGCTCCTCTCAAAGCTTTATCAGGTTATTTGCCTCCCATCACTTCACATGATTTTGGATTACCGGAGATTATCCGGCAAAATGCTGTTGCGTATTCCGGGCAATCTGATGTAGGTAATGTCTGTGACAAACCAATACATTCAGACGATCTGCATATGCCCCATGGCTTAAAAGGTTATTTTGATTTCCAACAAGGCCTGGCGTGTGCCAAAAAATTAGAAAAACCGGTTTTTATTGATTTTACGGGTCACGGTTGTGTAAATTGCCGTGAGATGGAGTCTAATGTTTGGGCACAACCTGAAGTTCTTAAAAGACTTAAAAATGATTATGTTATAATCTCTCTTTATGTAGATGATAAAAAAGAACTAGATGAATCATTGTGGTATACCTCAGATAAGATACATTTTGCGACTAAATACAATCTCCCCACAGCAATAGAAAGCCCAAATTATGATGATAAGGTTAAAAAAACCATGGGAAAACAGAATGCAAATCTTCAGATCATTATGTTCAATAATAATGCCCAGCCTTACTACTTGCTTTTAGATCACAATGGGACAAAATTGGCAGAGCCAAAGACATACGACAAGGAATGGAAAAATTTCGTTGAATTCCTTGACGAAGGTAAAAAAGCCTATGAAAATAATCATCTGTTAAGCTCGTTGTAATCAACAAATAAAAAACACAACTCTAAACCTAAACCCACAACCTTTAAAAACAATTTTATTTGTATATTAAATTCATTTCTGACAATTCCTGTCCAATTTGATGAATTCCTGTTAAAATTTTCTCTGTTTGATTTTCTGATGGTTTCTTATGTCCTTGTATATATTGAGATAATAACGTGGGATTCATTCCAATTTTCTCAGCAAGAAACTTTGAGTTTAGCACTTTATAATATTGGAAGAATTGTGTAAAATCAATTTCAAATTTTAAATTCTCGTGTGTTATTGCCAATTTTTCTTCTTCGAAACATAATTGTGCAGCCTCGTAAGCATTATTTATCAATTCAGAAATTGTTCTACCAGTTGTAAAGATGGGATATTCATCTGAATATGCAGAAAATCCTGTATTGGTTTTTTCTACTATCATCTTAATTTTTTTCTTGGTCGTTTTCATAGTATTATGGTTTAATCTTTCTGCAATTTTATTCCAGCATCTTTTAGAATTTTTTTCTCAAGGCCTTTACCAACTTCCTGACTTCCATGATTTGGAAATCAAGTTTGGTTTTTTAGATATGTGTACTGTGCCTTGCCAATTCTTTTTCGTCAAAAAGTTTCTCCTGATTCAATTTTCTTTTTTCTATTTTTATTCGTCTTTCAGATAATTCAAGATACTCTTTCTTGATGTCATAACCGATGTAATTTCTTTCGTCTTTTAAAGCTGAAATACAAGCTGTCCCGCTTCCGCAAAATGGGTCTAAAACAACATCGTCTTTGAATGTGTAAAGCTGAATGAGTCGGTGAGGGAGTTCTTCTGGAAATGGAGCAGGATGTCCAACTGATTTTGCTGAAATAGCAGGGAATGTCCAAACACTTTTTGTCCATTCTATAAATTCTTCTTTTTTAATTGTATTCTTTTTGCCTTTACTTTTTCTTGAAAACGAATCTTTTGAAAATACCAGAATATATTCGTGTATGTCTCGAAGTACAGGATTTGAAGCAGATAACCAACTTCCCCAAGCTGTCGAAGGGCTTGCGCTGGATGCCTTATTCCAAATTATTTCACCTCTCATCAAGTAACCAATGTCAAGCATATCCTCAATTATGTAACTGTGCAAGGGGATATAAGGTTTCCGACCCAGATTTGCTATATTGATACAGGCACGTCCACCCGATACGAGTTTTTTGTGGGTTTCTTCAAAGACCGCTTTAAGCAATTGTCGGTATTCATCTAAAGTCAAGTTATCGTCATATTCCTTTTGAACATTATAAGGAGGTGATGTAACCATTAAATGAATACTATTGTCTGGTATATCATCCATCTTTTCACTTGACTTGCAATAAATTCTATTTAGATTTTCCAATGGAATAGAATTTTCAATGTATTCTATTTTCTTGTTGAAGTCATTGTCTTCATAAAGTTTACTGTTGTAAAATTTTGAAGAGTCGTGATTAATTCTTCCGGGTGTTCCGAAAGAACTTGTCTCTGTTCCTTTTCTGTTGTATTTGGTTTCGCTCATTGTTTTATCAGTTTTAGAAATTCCTCTGCTTTTTCTTCGTAGGTTGGTTTTTGATTTGCAAGTTCTATAACTTGTCCAAGCTCCGATTTACTTTTCATACTTGAGAAAAAATTTAATTTTTCGGAGAGTAATGCGTTAATGGGTAATCTTAATTCATTAAAAGCGCCAAATCTCAAAAATCCATTATGTGGAGTTTGTTTTATGTTCTCACCGTCATTGTCTAATGGATTAGGATTTGTAGACCAAAATCCTTGAATTATTCCAGCAGATTTTAGATGGTCAACTTTGGGATAATAGCTATTTTATTTGTTATTGGTGTATTGCCAAGAACAATAATTGGTATTGTAGAGGATTTGAAACTCGAAACTCTAATGTTGATGCTTTTTCCAATTGCTTTGAGCATAGAGTCAGAACGCAAGAGCCCCGGATTTCCCTGATGCGTTTTATAGTCACCGATAGCTGTTATTTGGTCTGTTGAAGGAGAGTATTCCCAGTTCCATACTACAGACATTTTAACTTCAATAATAAGTAAAATATCTTCTGGTTTTTGATTAATGGAATTTACTTTAGAAATAACTACGTCAGCAGGCGATTGTTTTGTTAAAGCTATTTCAGGGCAAACTGCTCCTTGAATGGCATAAAGCCCCTTTTCGTTTATCGTTTCCTGAATTAAGTCAGTAGACCACTTTTCAGTAAAGTTTCCTATTAGTGCATTTCGGCTCTGTAAAGTTGTCTTTGGTCCTTTGTAACTTTTTGGCCAATAAGCATAATAATGGTCTTGATTATCTTTATAAAATAGCTGTTCTGGAGTTGCAAAACCTCTCGCCTGTGTAAAGAAGTCAATTTCTGTTTGTTTAGACCATAATTCCATTTTGCAAAGTTAATCTATTTATTCTCTTTTTCTATTTTTGGCAAGGCATTGTACATAACTTACTTACATGTTCATGTTTTATGAATATGTACGACAAACCGTTGTTGTGTATGTTGAGGTTTGTATTTTTTTATATGTCAAAATCATCCAAATGGATTTTTAATGTTCTTAGTTGCTTTTCATACTTACATGGGTGTATTTTTCGGTGGTTCTTAATGATTTATGCCCTAACATTTCTTGTATGAATCTGATATCAGTACCGCTATCCAATAAATGAGTGGCATAACTATGCCGTAAACAATGTAATGTAAAATTATCTCTAAAAATATTATATAAAAGAGGAACAAAAGGAAATAAGGGAATAAAGGAATAGAGGGAATAAAGGTATAATTCTGTATAAGGTTTCTCTTATTCCCTTATTTCCTTTTAGTCGTTATGCCAGCAAATTCATCGGATGACCCCAACGCATAACCCGGAGAGTCATCCGATGATAGCCAACCCTTATTTCCTTATTTCCTTATTTCCCTATTTCCTTATTCCCTACTTCTTACCGTCAACCGGTTTCACATTTCTAAGCCATAAAACCTCACCCACTTCAGGCATTTCACCTTTTTTTATCCCGTTTTTAGCACGAATAGAGCTTAATTTAACGCCATACTCTTGTGAAATTCCCCACAATGTTTCCCCCTCTTTTACCGTGTGATGTGATACTATGGCTTTGGTATTTTTTGGCTGCAAATAGTATATCTGCCCAGCAATAATTTTATCAAATGTTCTAAGCTCATTATACTTTAAGAACCGTTCAGTAGTTAGTCCGCCCTGCATAGCCAATCCGGCAAAGCTGTCATCTTTGCCTGCCTGTATTGCCTTTAAGCCATTACTGGTAAGCAGGATGGGGACATGATCAGTTGTTGAGTCACCTGTCTTCCCTTGCGAGTACAGCGAATCAATCCCGGTATCTACTATTAGTGATACAAGCGTATCAGGCAGGATTTCATTATTCTCTGACACACTATTTGTATCTTGCTTCGGTTCTTTCTTTGCCTCATTCACTCCTTTTTCTTTTCCTTCATATTTTTCTTTTTGATTCAGCTCATATAGTTTTGCCAATACTTTTTGTTCATCCTTTACCGGAAGCAATACAGCGTAAACCGTATCAGCCGGTATTTTTGGAACTTTAAGCCATTTATTATAAAGCTTCAGGTCTTCTAATGGAATGTCAGTATCTTCAGCAATTTCTTTTAACGTTTTATTTGTAATTTTAAAGTCTAAAAGGAAATATGACTCCGTCTCACCCACCTCGGCCCCTACTCCACTTGTTTGTAGGAAATTTGGGGATGAAATGGCATTTTCAAAGGCTATTTTATATGCCAAAAATCTGATAACATACCAGTGGGTTTTCTTATTGATCTCCAATCTCTGATCTCCTACATACCTAAGATTGATTACATCCTTTGCTCCGTACAGCCCCAGGTTGTATGAGAGGAGTGCGAAGATCCAGTTCTTAAAAAAGAAGTTATTACGAAGAAGGTATCTTGAGGCGCCATACGTAGAAGCCACTATATTCATTCGTTCATCCATAATATCATCAATCCTCAAACCCACTTCAATAGCTGATTCTTTTTTGAATTGCCAGAAACCAACTGCATTGGAAGATGAAACAGCGTCAGAAATTAAGCTGCTTTCCTGCAGCGACAGGAATTTAAAATCATTGGGGATGCCTTTCTCTTTAAAGATCCGTTCTATTATAGGAAAATAAAGATCGGCTCTGCCTGCTATTTTTTTGACAAACGTCTTACTTCTTGTTAATCTGTCCACATCGGCTTGAATTTTTTTTCTTGCTCCTTCAGTTATCTTCAATCTCATCCCGGCAAATTCTATCCTTGAAGGAACTTCTTGTGCAAAAGATTGCACTCCGAAAAAATCCTTGTCACCAAGGCACAAAAACACAAAGAAACACAAAGATAATTTTAACCATAGATTACACATATTTTTTTAAAAAACACAAAATCACACAAAGCAGTAGGCAGTTGACAGTATGCAATATTGTCAACTGTCAATTTTTTTTGTGGGATTTTGTGTTTTGGTGATTTAGTGGCATTTTTTAATCATTTCTATTTACAATCTTATTCCAAAGACTAATATATCATCTACCTGCTCCAAATCTCCTTTCCAATTATTGAGTGTTTTAGCTAAATATTTACTTTGTTCTTTCATGTTAAGGTGCTGCATATCTATAATGATATTCTTAAAACGCTTTTTCATAAACTTCCTGCCGTTTGGACCACCAAACTGATCCACGAAACCGTCTGTAAATGTATAAATTGTATCGCCAGAATAAAAGTCAATGTCATAACTATTAAATATTTTTTCTTTTTTGGAATATCCTCCAATTGAAAATTTGCTTGGTTTGTATTCTAAAAGTTCTCCATTCCTGATCAAGTACAAGGGTCTGTAAGCGCCTGAAAATTGCAGCATATTTTTATCCAGGTGTATAGCACACATAGCAATATCCATTCCATCAAATGTTTCCTCTCTCTCTCCCTTTTGTTTTAAAACTTCTTTTATTCTAATATCAAATTCAGTAAGCGCCTGAGAAGGGCTTATTATATATTTATCAGCTACGATCTGATTTAATATATCATTACCTATCATGGACATAAGGGCAGCAGGTACGCCATGGCCTGTACAATCTGCTGTTACTATAATTGATACATCATCAATCCTGACAAACCAGTAAAAATCTCCGCTAACAATATCTTTTGGCTGATAAAAGATGAACAGGTCAGAGAAGTTTTTTTCGATTTGTTCTAAAGAAGGGAGTGTTGCCTCTTGTATCCGTTTTGCATACAGGATACTGTCTATGATCAGCTTGTTTTTTATTTTAATTTCATTATTAGCTTCTTTTAACTTAGCATTTTGCCTCTTAAGTTCCGTAGTCCGTTGCATAACCGTTTTCTCTAAAGTAATCTTAGACAGTTTGAGCACTCTCTCTCTTCTTTTTATAAAAACATATACAGATAACAGAGTCATTATTGCACATAAAGAATAAAACCACCATGTACGCCAAAATGGCGGGGTAATTTCAAATCCGAAGATGGCGGGTTGCTTATTCCGGATACCGTCACTGTTGCTGGCAACTAATAAGAAGCGGTATTTCCCGGGAGGGATATTAGAATAAGTTGCTAAATGCTCATTGGTTGGCGGTGACCATTCTTTATCAAAGCCCTCAAGCATATATTGAAATTTAACCCGGTCGGGATTAGAATAACTGATGCCGGTAAAATCGAATGTGAGGTGATTTTTGTTATATGGAAAGATATTTTTTTCAGGAATAGCTTCATCTTTTAAAAAAATCCTGACGTTTTTAATAGCAGTTACCGGCTCAACCAAATTCTCTTTAAAGCTTGAAGGATTACACTTGACCAATCCTTTAATTGTACCGAACCATATATTTCCCAATGGATCCTTATAAACCGCATTTTGGTTGGTTTCTATGCCCAGAAAACCTTCAGATTTTCCATAATGGCGGATTTTGCCGGTACTTACATTAAGCTGATCAACGCCTGTATTTGTACCAATCCACACATTGCCAATATCATCACCTACTATAAGATAAGGATTGTCGGAACTGATCCCGTCTCTTGTAGTATAATTCGTAAATTCCATTCCATCAAATTTCCATTTTCCATCTTCCATCTTCCATTTTCCATTTTCCATTTTATACACACCTCCTCCTATACTGCCAACCCACAGGTTCCCGTATTTATCTTCTGTAATTGAGCCAGGTCTTCTATGTGTTAATCCCTGCTGCTCATTAATGATCACAAAATTTTCACCATCATAAACCGCCAGGCCGGCATCATTACTGCCAAACCATAAATTTCCTTTTCTGTCTTTATAAACAGTCCATATTAAATTACTGAAAAATCCATTTTTTTTATTAAATTGCTGAGAAGAGATTATTTTGTTTTGATCAATACTAAATTTAACGCAACCGGACCCCAGATCACACAGCCAGATATTTCCATTTTTATCCTCGTTTATTGTAATAACACGTTTCTTTTTCAATGCTTTAATTTTCGCAAAATTTTTAAAGGCCCTTTTTACCGGATCATACCTTGATACTGAAGTTTTGGTGCCAATCCAGATGAAATTCCTGGTATCCTGGTACATACATTTAACATCATTATCACTCAAGCCATCATCAACGGTAAAATGATCAACACTGGTTATACTATTCATCAGTGTATCAGAAAACAGATACCTCGTTATACCCTTCTCAGTACCAACCCATAAGCTATAGTCTTTATCAATGAGAACCGCATGAACAATATTGTCAGGCAGTCCTGTTTCTTTATCAAATATTTCAAAATTATCACCGAGATACTGGCAAACGCCACTACCCCAAACTCCAATCCATATATTGGATTCCCTGTCTTCAATAATTGAGGAAACGATATTATTGCTCAATCCTTCTTTTTCGGTAAATCTTTTAAATATTCCGTTCTCAAATCTGATTACTCCATTTGAAGTAGCAAGCCAGACTATTGGATGGTTGGTGTTTGATGGTTGATGGCTGATGTTGGCTATGTACAATTGTTTTACAAGCTGAAGCGGGAGGCCATCAATATCTTCATATTTGTTTTTTATTTTGATATTAAGATCACTGTCAAAATTTAGTTCACAAACGCCAGATAATGCAGCAACCCAGGCACTGCTAATACGTTCTACTTCATCGCTTTTGCCAGCCCCCCTAAATCCCCCCGAGGGGGGGACTTTGCCATCCCCTTTCCCTTTGGGCAATGGGGGCGGGAAGTCCCCCCTTTGGGGGGATTTAGGGGGGCTGTTAGGGGTGAGGTCGGTTATTTTAATATCGCGGATGTAATTATTCTGAAAACCGAAGTCAGATAAAAAGATTTCCTTTAAAATTTTATCGGGATCATTTGGGTTGATTATATGAATGCCCTCATCGGTACCAATCCAAATATTACCACTTTCATCTTTTTCAAGGGCAACAATATTATTTGAACGAAAACCATTTTCAGTGGTTAGTTCCTTTATTTTTCCCTTTTCCTTTATTGCCTTATTTAATACATAAATCCCATTTCCTTTTGTCCCGATCCATATATTGCCCAAATCATCTTCTAAAATATCTGATATGGCTTTATCTATTCCACTTAATTGATCTTTATAATGATAAAACCGTGTTCCATCCCATTTTGAAACACCTTCATACCTGTAACCGATCCAGATGTTATTTTTGCTATCCTGGTATAATTTTACAACATGATTGCCTGCTAATCCGTTTTGCCGGTTATAGACATCAAAGGCCTTTCCATTATATCGTGCGATACCTCCCTGGGTGCCAAACCATAAATAGCCCTCATTATCCAAAAGCATATCATAGACGGTGGCTTGCGGAAGTCCTTCATCTACCGAAAAATACCTAAAATTTGCCTTCTGTGCTGAACACAGATTACCACCGAGAAATCGGGGCAGGCTCAGATTTAAGAAGATTGCACAGATTATACAACTTGTCCTGATCAATCGGCAGATTTTTATATAGGATATGAATTTTTCTCGCAAAGACGTAAAAAAGTTTGGCTCTATTCTAAAAAGTTGTTGATAGTTAAATATTTTATAAATATTCTCAAAAAAAGCCCTGAAAGGGCGTGAGGTGTAAACACAGGGTGTAGTTCTGTGTTATTCTCTAGCCCTGATGATTAGCCCTGAAAGGGCGTGAGGTGTAAACACAGGGTGTAGCCCTGTGTTATTCTCTAGCCCTGATGGTTAGCCCTGAAAGGGCGAAACAAGCATCAGTCCCATACATAGCGTTCGTCATACTCCACATTATACTTCTTCAATAGCGCCCTGTATTCTTCCTGAAAAGTAATCTTTTTATGGTGTTCTTTCTGATTTTCTATATAGGCTTTTACCACATCCACCTGGGAATGGCTAACCGAAAATGCGCCATAGCCACCTTGCCAGTAAAAATTTTTTAATGTTTTATCCATTGTTTTCACCCACTTTGAAGAATGTGATTTCACTTCTTCCAAAAGTTTCATTAAGGCGATTTTTTTTGATAACATGCATAAAATATGAACATGGTCTGTATAGCCGCCAATTTTTACAGGATGACATTCCAGGTTTTTGCAGATACCACCAAGATAACCATATAGTTTACTTTGAACAGGTTCATGAATAAGGGGGACGCGGTGCTTTGTGCTAAAAACCAAGTGTATGTAATTTTGAACGAGTGATTGTGCCATAACAAACGTATTTTATGCCTGCCTGCCCGCCATTGCCTGCCTGTTCGGCAGACAGGCATTGTGGCAGGCGGGCGTACCGAAGTCCCCCCGAGTACTCGGGGGAACACAGGTGTGTTGCACCCTTTCAGGGCTATTTATCGTTGTTGTTTGCTTTAACATAGGGCTATACCCTATGTTAATGAGTTACGCCCTTTCAGGGCTATTTGTAGTGCAAAAGTAATGAAAATTTATCTATCAACTAAATTTTAGAATAGAGCCAAAAGTTTCTCCACGGGTACTCGGAGAGAAACTTCTCATTGACAAACACTAATTAACCATCAATTTCCCCGCACCAATCAATCCATCTTTGGAGCGAATTTTGTAAATATAAATCCCCTCCGGCAGGTTTTTCCTGCTGATCACAAACCTATTACCTGTAATGTTGGAAATCTCTTTAACTTTCTTTCCTATAATGTTATACAACTCAAAAGTGTATCTCAACTTAAAAGTTGAGGTACTATTTATCTCAAATGTTGTGGTTGAGCTAAACGGGTTTGGATATACATTAATTGAGATCTGCTTATCATAAATTTTTGAAACATTAGTAGTAATAGAATCAATATTACCAATGGTATTGAAAACCTTGTTGGTGATCACAGGATCGTTAAAGTCAAATATGATCCCTGCATCATTTTCTATTACCGTACCTATGGCATTCCCCGGCTTCTGGTGAATTTTGAATTTTACAAAGCCATGGCTTTCCGGCTCATTCACATTGCTGTCGGGCAATAAAACATTGTTAAAAGTCCATTGTAAAATGTCGCTGCCAAAAATTTCGAGTGTGTATGGATGGCTGCTGGCACCGAGGACGATTGTAGTGATGTCCAGGGTTGCTGATAAGGTGTCCCTGAGCACAATGTTAAAGGCAGTATCCGTACCGGTATTCTGGAAGCGGATGTTATATTCCAGTATATCGGTGGAATCAATGAAATGGAACGTATTGGTCAAACCTTCGGGCCGCACATTTTTATCATTCGGGTCCCATGAAGATACTACAGGACCGCATTCTATATCCACAAAATCATCTGCGTCATCAGTAGGTACCTGGGTTATTTGCCCGGTAATAAATGGAGTCCCGCCACACATCTCTACATTATCCTGTGGATGGCTGTTACCCGGATGGCCTGGTCTTTGGTCGGCTTCTAACCTGATGGTATTTCCGTTGGCAGGCCAGCATACTACCACGCTATCCCCGCCTGCCAGTTGAAAGGCGCCAGTAGAAATTAGCATATTATTTTCATAAATGCGGTACTGGGAAGTTCCCTGCATATCTCCAGTCCCCGGGTCTCCTGTATTGTAAATGGTAAAGCAAGCTAAACTATCGTTCACGCAGCTTCCTTCAACAGATATACTTGAACGATCCCAGGTTGAATCAGCAGGGAAACAACTGCTATCCGGATAAATATGGGCTGTTACACAGTGTGTACTGTTCATTACAGCACTACAGGAAATATTGATCAGTACTACAAATCTTCCACACTCATCTGGTACTAAATTACCTACATCAAAGGTATAGGTATTTCCATTTTGAGTTGTCCATGGTACTAAATAGCCATGAGAAATAGCATAGTTATACCAGGTATGTGTACTATTAGTATCAGCAGTAACTATGTCAGGTAGTTCTATTTCTATATAAGCGTTGGTTGCAACACCTGTACCATTATTACAATAATCTACGACATAAAAGCTGCTAAAGCATGGTCTGTATCCTATATGATTCAGGTCAATTGACAGATCAGGGCAATAAAAATCTGTTTGAACAGTGAAATCAATTGAATCAATCGTATTGGGTGATGAGCCCAGGTTCAGGTTGTAAGTTGGGGGAGACACCGGACAAACCTGGCTTCTGATGTTGTCATTATCAAGAAGTGAGATGGTATAATTGCCGCTATCTAAGTGTAATTGGAAAAAACCCCAATTATTGGTATAAGCATAAACCGCACCGGGATCGGCTCTCACCATCCAGCCGGATAAGCCGTAATCTGAACTATCCATAATGCAGTTGGCATTCATATCATCAAAAACAGAACCTGTGATGAGGTTGGGCAGACAAGGGCTCAGGATCGTAAAGGTGGTATCTCTCATACAGCCATTTGCATCGGTGGCTGTCATCGTGTAGGTTCCAGGATATAAATAAGCGAATGACGACCACCAATTCCAGTAATGAGGCTGCGTATCCCATTGAATTGAATAAGGAGGGGTACCACCGCTGATGCTGTAAGAAACATTGCCAACATAGCCGCAGACGGAAGGGTTGGTTAACGTAAGCGTAATATTAGGTGTTGTTGTGGTTGTAATTATGGCAGTGACGCTTATTTCACAACCGTTGCTATCCTGCACAAAAACAAAATAAATGCCGGCAGACAGGCTGTCAAACACATTGGTAGCGCTCCAGGCAGCTCCGGAATCAATGCTGTACACATAACTTCCTATACCTCCTGATGCAATGATGGTAAAGTTGCCATCATTCGGGACGGCACATCCGACATTTATTATACTTAGGGTTACTATCAGCACTGCAGGTTGAGAGATCGTAGCGCTTGTAGTAACGGCACATCCTGTACTATCCGTTACCGTTACAATATAAGTACCTGGCGCTAAACTATCCGCTATTGGATCGGTCTGTGCCAATGGATCGTTCCATAGATAAGTATAAGGAGCAATGCCTCCAATGGGGGTAACCATTGCAACGCCATTGCTATCGCCATTACAGGATACATCTGTAGAAGTTATGGAGAGTGTAAAAGTTCCGCTGCCGGCAACAACCGCTGTATCAGTAACCGAACAGCCATTGGAATCTGCAATTACTACTGTATAAGCGCCTGCACATAAACCTATGGCAGTATCTGTAGTTTGGAGATCACTCCATAGAAAAGAGTATGGAGGCGTACCGTTTGCAGGCGCTGCTGCTGCCGTGCCGTCACAATTCCCGCATGTGGCATCGGTTGTAGTAATAGTGGTTACGATTGGCAGGGGTTGATTGATAGGAACAGATTGACAAACAGTACAACCCGTAGAGTCGGTAACACAGACCATGTAAGTTCCTGCACACAAAGCAACAGCAGTCTGACCCAAAGCTCCATTACTCCACGAATAGACATAAGGTGGGACGCCACCAAAAGGGGTTGCTGTAGCTGATCCGTCACAATTTCCAAAACAGGTAACATCGGTAGAAGTTATTGCAACAGTAAAAGCCCCGCTATCAGCAACTACTGCTGTATCAACAGCAAAGCAGCCATTAAAATCTGTTACCTGTACGGTATAAGTACCTGCACATAAGCTTGTTGCTGTTGAATCTAATTGGACAGGCGATGTATTCCATAGGTAAGTATAAGGAAGCGTTCCACCGCTGACTGAAACCGTGGCACTTCCGTCACATAAACCACAAATAGCATCTGTTATTGAGGTGGTCATTACGTTTAATGCAGGTGGCTCAGTAAGGGTAATGCTGTCTGTAACCGTACAGCCATTGGCATCGGTAACAACAACAATCATAGTTCCGGCACATAAACCCGGGGAATTACAATCCTCTGTAGTTGCTCCATTCGCCCATGAATACATGAAAGGAGGAGTACCTCCGAAAACTGTCAGGTTTAAAGCTCCATCACAAAATCCGTTGCAGCTTATATTGGTTCCGGTTATGTTTGATATAAGTATTGAAGGTTCCGAAATAATGACCGAATTTGATGTGGTACATAGATTGGAATCAGTAATTGTGACTGAAAAAGTATCAGCACACAATCCGAATATATCCTGGGTTGAATCCCCGTTTGACCAGGAGTAGGTATAAGGAATGGTTCCACCAACAACAATTAGATCTGCAACTCCATCACAAACTCCATTGCAGCTAACATAGACACCTATTATAGCGGTGTTAAGGGCTGCAGGTTGATTGATCGTAACAGATTGAGATACGGTACAGCCCGTAGAGTCGGTAACATACACAGTGTAAGTTCCAACACACATTGCAGAATGCAGTGGCCCGACAAATGCATCAGACCATAGGTAACTATATGGAGCTGTGCCACCAATTGGGTTTGCAGTAGCAGATCCGTCACAATTTCCAAAACAAGTAACATCCGTAGTAGAAGTGATTGTGACAGTAAAAGTACCTGTATCGGCAACCACTGCTGTATTAATAGCAGAACAGCTATTAGTATCTGTAACCTGTACGGTATAAGTACCTGCACATAAACCTGTTGCGGTTTGTGTGGTTTGCAAAGCAGGATCATCCCACAGAAAGGTGTATGGCGCTGCTCCACCGCTGGCTGATGCATTAGCGCTCCCATCGCATAACCCGCAGGTGTCATCGGTAGTAGTTGTTGTAAGGGTGAATGTGCATGCAGCGGTATTTATTATAGCTGCGCCTGCTGCAACGCAGGCATTGGCGTCAGATACGACTACAGTATAGATCCCTGGACAAAGGTTAGAAGCCGTTGGTCCAGTACCACCAGTGGGTGACCAAGAATAAGTATAAAAAGGAATACCTCCTGATACTGTCACGTTTGCAATACCATCACAAGCACCAGGAGCAGATTCATCGGTAGTGATAATTGTTAAGCTTAATGCAGCCGGCTCACTAATTACAACACTTGCAGTATCAAAGCAGCCAATTCCATCGGTTACGGTAACAGTATGTGTTCCTCCTGTTAAAGCTAATGCTATGCTGTCTATCTCCGCATTATCCCACAAAAAAGTATAAGGGCCGCCAGTTACTGCCGCAGTTGCACTGCCATCTGAGCCGCCATTGCAGGAGACATTAGAGACAGTAGTGAATGAAATAGCTATAGCAGCTGGTTCACTAATTACAACACTTGCAGTATCAAAGCAGCCAATTATATCTATTAGAGTTACATTATAGGAGCCTGCACACAAGTTCGTTAAATCCTGAGTAATAGCACCGTTTGACCAGCTATAAGAATAAGGAGCAGTGCCACCGGTTACTGTCAGATTTGCTGCACCGTCACAATAGCCATTGCAGGTTGCATTTGTTCCAACGATTGAAGCCGTTGGTTCACAAAATACAGTTACTACCATTGAGAGCGCATCAGAACAGCCATTATTAGTATCGGTAACAGTTTGCGTAACGGTATAAGAGACGCAGGAAGCATAAAAATGTGTTGGATTTTCCAGCGTAGAAATGGTAGCATCCCCAAAATCCCACGAATAGCTTGCTCCCGGTGTTCCTGTATTGGTGAATGAATAACTGTTGCCGGTTAAGCATTGATTTCCATTATAAGTAAAACCGGCAGTTGGGCTTGGATACGCAACTATACTTTTGAACATTGTATCCGAACCAAAACCATTGGATACTATCAGCATTATGTTATAAGTACCAGAAAGATAAAAATGAACAGAATTTTGAGCCGTATCCATTGGACTTCCATCCCCAAAATCCCATAACCAGGAGGTTGGAGCATTTGTGGATGAGTCAGTAAAATTGACTGTAAGCGGTTCACACCCCGAATCAGGGTTGGCTGAAAAATTTGCTACCGGTGCCTGGGCTGACGCGTAATTGCTGCTCAATAAGGCAAGCCCTAAAAAGGCTGCCAATACGGAGTAATTTCGTTTAGTTTTCATGATAGTAATAATTTAAGATTTTATCAGTAATATTATGCAATATACAAAAATTTTTTAAACCGCAAGTGGTTTGAGCTTTTTTACTAATTTTTCAATAGACTTTGCGTTTTCTATGACAGTTTCTGGAGCAAGCCAATTCTCATAAAAATTTTGATGCAGGCTATTAGCAATACTAAAATGATTCAATATGGGTTTATCATTAAGTTCTTCAGAAAGTTTTACAATATATTGATTGATAGCCGCATGTGATCGCAAATTTTTACCACGCTTAAAAGCAACAGCCTTAATGATCTGAGACGTAGCCCCCCATAATTTCTCTGAGGCCTGCACGTAATCTTGCTTATCAAGGAGGGTTTTTGCGTCATGCAAATATTTTCCGTTTAATTCAATATATTTATTTCTGTTTTTCATTACTATAATTTAAGTAAAGATACAAAAGTTTTGAGTTGATTGCAAGTTTTTGGGTAATTATTTTAATTTAACATTAACTTACTTAATGCCCAATTGCTTTCTAATTATTCTACAAAGAGTTTCTTTAATTTCCGGATGACGAGGCACATAAGATTTTTTGCCATTTATTGCGTTAACATATAGATCATGCTTTGTACCATGTCTTTTCAGATAACATTCTTTTTTAACCAATTCACGAATAAAATTACCACGCTTCATACTTCTAATTCAATCTGCTTTTTTTTAACTTCAGAATGTAAAGATTCCACTTCATCTTCATCTTCAAGTATCATTTGATAGACATCCCGAATATTATCTTCCAATTCCTCTAAAGTTTCACCCTGGCTAAATATGCCTGGTATCTCTTTGAGCTTTCCTACATACCAATTATCATCCATCCAGTATTCAAGTGTAAATTGTGTTGTCATAATCAATAGAATTAATGTTTTTACTAATTCAATACACGAAAGTTTTTGTTACTATAATTTAAGTAAAGATACAAAAGTTTTGAGTTGATCGCAAGTTTTTGAGAAAATAAATTTAATTTTTGAGTCCACTCCAAAAAGCATGCACTGAACGAAGTGAACGTGTTAAAAAAGAAAAAATGCCACTAACCCCGCACATAAATTTTAGATTAAAGGGTTTTCTCTACACACTCTGTTTATATGCGGGGCTTGGGTCTTTAATCTCTCTCTCTCTACGGCAGTGCGGGTTTCAGGGGGTTTGGTGTTTGTGAGGTGGTATGTTTGAGATGTAATCATAGTGTAAATATAGTAATTATTTTAATTATCTTCCTCGTCCAAATCACCCCATAATTCTTTTATGAATTTCCGATAGCTCCAGATAAAATATCTTTCGACTCCCACCCAAAAGGCTATAATAAGAATTGTAGCGATAATTAATGTTAAAGTATAAGACATAATATAAATTATCTCAATAGTTATTTATGCAACTAAGTAGTAGTGATAATTTAAACGAAAATTTGGGATTAAGGTTAGGTGAAATTATATTTTTTCTTCCAATCATTTTTTAATTCACTACCAATTTCAGAGTTTTAGTAAAATTTAGAGATTTAGTGGCAAAACTTTTTGTCCCGTCTGTCCTCCTGAGTAACTCGGGGGGGGCAGTACCCGGGATTGACAGATACTATCTATTATCCACCATCAACTCAATTTAATAGTAATAGCGCTTCCCTTCAGCGCCCTTATTCCCGGCCGCTGTGATTGTTCAACCACCCTGCCTGTTCCCTCATAAAAAACTTTTAGCCCTTGATTTTCCAGGTTATAGATCGCATCTCTTAAGGTCATGCCCCTGACATCAGGTACCAACCCTTTTTTTATTGGCTTATTTTTCAACTGGATGTAAGTACCTTTATGAACTGCTTGTACCCATTCACCATTAGGCGTGCTAACGCTTTGAGCGGTGGTATTTTGTAGAGACGTTGCCTGGTAGAGACGCCCAATTTGGTCGTCTCTACCAGGCAACGTCTCTACAAAATGCCTGTCGCCCTTATGTGCAATCTCTAATTGATCGCAAATAAAATTTAAGTCGTGGTAATTTCCTGATCTGACTACAGGGAATATTCCTTTATTTACATCTTTGATCTGTTTGAGTGACTGATGCATGTTAATGTCTGTTGCATAGACCTTATCAGCCAATTCTTTAAAGACCGGGGCAGCAACCTGCCCTCCATACTGTTTGGAACCTTTGGGATTATCTATTACAACAATGCAACTGTATTTAGGGTCACTGGCAGGAAAATAGCCCACAAATGAGGTATAATAACTTCGTATGTATTTGCCATTCTTTATTTTTTGTGCTGTGCCGGTTTTGCCGGCAATCTTATAGTTTTTATTCTTGATATTTTGAGCTGTTCCCCGTTCTACAACACCTTCAAGCATTTTTTTAACAATATTTAAGGTTTTAGCAGAGCATATTTTTTTGTGAAGGATGTCTGATTCAAATTCTTTCAATGTCTTATCAGCTCTCATTGTCTTTTTTACGATCAATGGTTGGATAAACTCCCCATCATTTGCAACAGCATTGTAAAAGGCGAGCATTTGAAGCGGGGTGATCTTTAATTCATATCCAATAGACATCCAGGGTAATGAAATGCCACTCCAGGTAGGATCTGCGGTTTGTTTTATTTCCGGTATCCCTTCTCCCTTTATTTGAAATCTCACAGGAGAAGCTAAGCCAAATTTATGGATATAATCAACAAATCTTTGAGGATTTTTGCCAAAATGGTTATTTACCAATCTTGAAACACCAATATTGGATGAATATTCAAAGGCTTGCTGAACCGTGATCTTGCCAAATCCACCGGGTTTATTATCTGGCATTATCCTGTCATAATACTTAAACTTGCCACTATAAGTGTCAATACTGTCAGTGGGAGAAATTTTTGAATCTTCAAAAAGAGCGATCATTGAAGCAAGCTTAAAAGTAGAGCCGGGTTCAGCCATGCCTTGATCAGCTACTGCGTAGTTATAGGTTTCAAGGTAGTTTCTTTGCAAGGGAAGGACATGCTTGTCTCCTGCATTTGCTTTGTTTTGTATAGGAGCAGAACGATATTTTCTCAAATTCACCATCGCTTTTATTTCTCCTGTTGCCACCTCCATCAGGATCAGGCAGCCATAGTCAGCATCATTGCTAACTAATGCTTTCATAAGGACAGATTCAGCCAGATCCTGCAGGTTTATGTCAATGGTGGTATGAATATCAATCCCTTCAACCGGCCGGGCTTCTGCGCTGTTGTGCAACGGTTTCCAATGACCGCCTGCTATTTTTTGAAACAACGCCCTCCCGTCTTTTCCGGCTAAGTCGCTGTTAAAGCTATACTCAAGCCCTCTCACACCTTTCTTCTGTTCATTAATATAGCCTATTGTTATCCTGCATAGATTTCTGAAGGGATAAAATCGTTCATTTGTTTTTTCAAAGAACCCCCCTCCGCCAAGTCTCCCTTCTCTGAAAACAGGCCATTTTGACATTATCTTTTGAGCCGGATGATCAATTTTTTTTGTGTTTAACCTGATATATTGTTTTTTCTTCACCCTTGCAATTTTAATTTTTCTTTTGTACTGTTCAGGTGACCTGTCTTTAAAAAAGCCGGAAAGCAAGATACACAATGAATCAATATCCTGTTTGTATAATTCGTCACTGGCAATGGTTGGATCAAAAGCTACTTTATAAAATGGTAATGAAGTTGCAAGCAAGCTCCCATTATCAGAATAAATATTGCCCCGGGTTGCTTTGACTACCCTGTCTTTCAAAACAGGTGCCGTTCCAGCTTCCTGCCATTTGATGCCCTCAATGTATTGTATCTTAATAACTTTATACCCTATGGCAACGGCAAAAGAAAATACAAACAAAAATGCAATACGGGCTCTGAATAGTATGGATTTTTTTATGCTCATGAAAAAATATCAGTTTAAATAAAACGATAAAGCCGTGCCACGCCTGCCCCCAGTTTAACCACTAATTACACTAATTTCACTAATTATTTATTACAAGTAAAAAGTAAAAAGGAAAAAGTAAAAAGTAAAAATTCACTTTTAAATTAGTGGAAATTTGTGTAATTCGTGGTTATATTCTTTTTTTCTTTTCTAATTTTCTCTTTCTTGTCTTAAATAACCGCTGTTCTAATTTGCTCACTGCAAAGTTATGCAACGGAAGAAACAATCCGGCAAGC
>VRUD01000043.1:0-6615 GCA_019456305.1 Cytophagales bacterium
GAGGTAGAGCCATTACTCCAGGCAAAAGTGTAAGGGGCAACTCCACCTGATATTGTTATATTAATATATCCCTGGTTGTTATTACAGTTCTCATCAACCACAAAAATATCATCTAATATTAAAGTACCCGGACTATTAAAAAGGACAATATCACCCGTATTAACAGAACAGGAATTAGCATCGGAAACCTGGCAGGAATAAGTGCCGGCACTTAACCCGGTAAGATCTTCAGTAGTGGCTCCGGTATTCCATGCAAAGCTGTAAGGAATTGTGCCCCCGGTTATATCAAGGTTAATGGAGCCGGCTCCATTACTGCATATCTCATTAAATACGTCAATATCAAAAATGGCAAGCGTCCCTGCAACATTATTGATCGTGTACGTTGGTGTGGTGATCTGGCAGCCATTCCAATCTGTAATTGTACAAGAATAAATACCCGCGCTTAGGTTTAGTAAGTCTTCTGTGGTTGCTCCGTTTGTCCACAAATATGAATAGGGTAACACACCACCGGAAATGGTAATGTCAATGGAACCCAGCCCATTGCCGCAAAGTTCGTCCATAGCATTTCCCCACGTTTGAACCAACGTGCCTGCGTCATTCAGCACATCAACATTCATGTTGATAGAACAGCCATTTGCATCAGTAATGGTACAGGAATAGTTGCCGGCACCTAAACCGGTTGCATCTTCTGTAGTTTGACCATCACTCCAAATGTAAGCATACGGCAATACCCCCCCGGAAATGGTATTGTCAATAGAACCCTGTCCGTTTCCACAGCTTTCATTGGAAACCACCGTGCCTGTAATAGCAAGGCTCCCGGTACTGTTATTAACGGTAATGGTATCATCCGCTTCGCATCCGTCTGCACCGGTAACAGTAACAGAATAGTCACCTGCGGTTAAGCCGCTAATATCTTCAGTTATTTCACCATTTGACCAGGAATAATTAAAGGGCTGTGTTCCATTTATCACAGAGATGTCAATAGCGCCTGAACTGTTTCCGCAAACTTCATCAGTAACCAGGATATTATTAATTTCAATATAGCAGTAAATAACACAATTTCCTACCTCATTTATCAGCGTGAAAGTATCAATAGCGATACACCCATTAGAATCCGTAACTGTTACAGAGTAATCTCCGGCTGAGAGGCTGTCAATAGCTGACGTGGCCTCCCCATTGCTCCAATTATAGGTGTTTGGTGGCGTTCCTCCTGCTACAGCTATGTCAATTGCACCATCCACTTCCCCGCATTTTTCATTTGAAAGGGTTACTGCATTTATTACGACCACGTCCGGTTGAGTTATGGTAATGGTTTTTAAGGAAATACATCCTACGCTATCTGTAACGGTTACTGTATAGTTCCCTGCCGTTAAACCAAAAATGTCTTCTGTGATGGGGCCATTATCCCAGGCAAATGTGTAGGGTATGACACCACTTGATACTGTCAGATCAATTGACCCATCACTTGATCCGTTACAAGTAACATAACCTGCTGTTGCTGATAAGACCATGCTGCTGATATTTTGCACCAGGAAGTCGGCAGTACTCGTACATCCATTTGAATCAGTGGCTGATAACGTGTATGTACCTGCTCCTATATTGCTGATATCTTCTGTTGTCTCCCCGGTGTTCCAACTATAAGTAAAAGGAGGAAAATCTCCGGCAACGGTTACATCAACAGCCCCATTGGTGTCGCCACAGGTTGCAAAAGTGGTCGAATCGCTCATGGAAATTGCATTAGGCTCACTAATAATCACAATTGAATCAGGAAGATCAGAGGACAGGCTGATACTCCAACTGCAAATATAGCCGTTATCCTGCGGCATATTATCCTTGACCCAAACCGTCCAGCCGCCATTCAATGGTACACCAAGAAGTCCTGAGAAGGGTTGAAAAGGTTGATACGAACCTGAAGGAAGATATTTATCGGAGAGTACTTTTCCTGTAACATCCGTATAGGTATAGGTGTAATTTCCTGCTTCTGCAACAAATGTACCATAGGTAGGGTTGCTTGTCCAGCAGTATTCATAGCAAATACCCGCTGTTGAGTCGGGATTAGCGCCATCTTTTGGTCCTTTTGCAACCGGTTCACCGAGGTTGGTTGTATTAGACCCAGGATGCTCCTTTAAAATAATTTCAGTGCTGTCAGGGGCAATCAATTTTATTTCAAGGTCGCCCAGAAAGGAATGTTCTATTCTTATACATACTGACTGGAGCATACTGACATCAGTAAGCGTTGCCAACGGGTCAAAAGCTGAAACATTGATTGGGCTGGTATAGACGTTGCCATCTCCATCCGGAAGAAATGTCAAACCTGCGGTATCTACGCCCCCGGTTACGATTGCATCTGCATCGCAGCCATATATGTCTCTTATGCTCACTAAGTATGTGTCGGCAGGTAGATTGGTAATAGGCACTGAGTCAAAGGTATATTGACCATTGAGAGTAATATTGTAAGGCGGAAATCCACCCGTGATCGTTGCATCAATAACACCGGATGAATCACCCGTGCAGGCAAGATCAGTACCGGATAATGAGAAATTGATAGGTTCTGCGTCATCAATGTAAAGAAAAACCGTATCAATGGGAGTACATGGAGTGGGTAGAAAATAAAGCTCAATCACTTCCTGTGGTTCGGGAATGCCGTCTCCGAGGGCATCAATGATGATGGTAGCTGAAGTCTGTCCGGCAGGAATGGTCATGGAAGAATCTATAAAGACATAATCCACACCATTTGTAGCCGTGCCGCCAATGCCATAATTAATTACAGTAGGTGTAGTTTTGATAGTATCTATAGTAAATGTAAAGCTCGCCTTGATACAACCTTCCAGAGCAACATTGTCTGCATTGATGGTATTGGTTTGTGCGTCAACCGTGCCTTGTATCAGGCTGTTTTCTTCTAAAAATACGCCTGAGTCAAAAACCCTGTCATCTGCATCGGCTATTGCTAACCTTAAGGTATAAATTTCGCATGGAATAAGTCCATTTTTTTGGGCAGTCAGAAGCGTAGTAAAACCATCATATTCAACGGTGGTTCCGCCTGTATTGTCTATATAGTATTGCCAGTAAAGACTATCATTAACATTATTTATCGTTACAGGTGTGGTAGTGTTTGGTATCAGGGCAATATTCTCCCAACCACTTATTCCAGGGCCAGCGATCCAAAAAGCAAATACATCATTGAAACTTGAACCGACAAATTCAGGATACTCTTCGGATGCAAACACATAATTAAAGGTGATAAATTCGGTTTGGACTTCAAAATCAAATTCAAGAACGCAAGCATCAAAAGTAAACACGCCGGCTATTGCCGTTAATTCAGTTGTGCCGGGCTGACCATTGCTCGTGCTCGTATTTGTTGAAGAATTTGGACGAAGTGCATCTTTAATATTACCGGTACAGAGAATTACTCCCGTGCCGGCACCAAGGTTAGAATTAGTTGCGTCAAATACTCCGGAACAAACAGAGCCTCCTATTAACGTAGCATTGCTAACGGTAAATCCAGGCCCTGCCAAAACTTCGGCAAGCTGTTGGGCGGTATATCCTCCGGGTACAGATGCCAGCGTGTCTACAACAATACAATATGACTTAATTTCGTACCCGTTGACAGGACAGGCATCATCCTGTACCGTTGTAGTAAAGCAATAGGGGGTGGTTCTGATATCAGATACAGAAGGAGTCCAGGAAAAAGTGCCGTCAGGCCGGGCTCCGCCTGAGCTTGAAAAGCTTGCAGCCGGTACGGCGACCGATACATTTGAAATGATAGTAACAAAATCTGCAATATCAACGTCAAAAGTGTTGATCGTAAAACTATAAGCAGAATCGGCAGCAATAGTGTCCCGGAACAGGGACGTTCCATTGATTCCATTACTAAAGGGTAAATGATCAGATCCGGAAATGACATTAATCTGGATATCTCTGATCACACTTCCAACAAAAGTCCCGGACCTGTATTCCTGCACCAACACTGCCATAACCGTAACTTCGTTAGTATCAGTAGGAAGCATACAAATATCACCTGTTTTAGGATCAAAAGTAACAGGAGGATCAGATGTTAAAGGCTGGTCTTTAGTGTAGGGCGAAATATAATTAACTGTATTGCCCAGGCCAGCGCCCGTTTTGGGAGTAATTAAGTAATACACTAATGAATCTCCATCAAGGTCTACCGCACCATTGTTATAACAAAACCTCTGATCTACGTATACAAAAGGAGCAGGTGGATTGGTAAAAAACGGGGAGTTGTTACAGGGAGTTATTGTATTGTTCAACCTCGCTTCTACATAGATTTGTACACACGTAGGATTAATAGTAGAAATAATGTTATTACGACAGTTAACAGAATAGCTAAAGACCCAGTCCGTACATGTTGCAGGCAGTACCACAATTATTTCATATATGTGTTGTTCTCTTGAAGGTGGCGCCCCACTAGAACACTGGGTAGGAAGCGCTGCAGGGCAATATGGTATGATCTCGGTGACTGAAACTAAGTTTGCTGTACCGCTTAAAGATATACCACAGGAAGCCGAGCTATAATTTACATTAGGGGATGTGGGAGCAGATACACCGTCACAATCCCGATAAAAAGAAAGCTGCACTCTAAACGTGTTTCCGCCCAGGCATTCATAAGATATATCAGCTCCGGCAGCATGGCTTGCTTTTACATTTGAGGCGTTTAAAACACCCAATAATAAAACAAGCAAACAAATAATAGACTTTTTCATTGATCTTATTTTTGTCAATATTAGTAAATAAATCAGTGAAAAGCAAATATTTACAACTTTTTTTTCATTTTGGGCATCTCTAAAAACTACATATTTTTTAAAACACACCCCTTGCCCCTCTTGATAGAGGGGAATATATGGTGTAGTTTTTAGAGATGCCCTTTTATTAATTATTTAGCAGGTTGGATATTTTCTTTAATTGCCAGTAATATGTCCCTGCGACTGATTTGACCAACCAATTTGCCCTCTTCTACTACGGGTAATCTTCTGTACGGGTTCTTTAAAAATATTCCTGCAGTGTAATAAATGTCCATTTCAGGAGGAATAGTTTCTACTTTTTTAGTCATATAATCAGCAACTGTTACATCATACAGATTAAAACTCCCCCCTTTCGCTATCAATTTAAGGCAGTCTTTTTCTGATATAATACCTATGAGTTTATAGTTGTCATCAACTACAGGCGCTCCTGATATATGATGCTTGAGAAGAAATTTAATAGCATGGTAAATAGTGTCATCAGCTTTAAGCGTCAATAGGTTTGTAGCCATGTAATCTTTTACAGTAATTGGTTTTATCATGGTGAAAAGTTTTATAATTTATTGCAACATACAAATAATAATTAAAAAAAAAATTTTTTTATGAAAATTATTTAATAAATTTGAATTTCAAATAAAACTATTAAAAGATGAAAAAAAACCTGCTTTCTATCGTGTATCTTCTGATCGTTTTTGGCTTCCTGTTCGGTCAAACCAAACAGCAATCTGCATTTACTAAAATTCAAAACCACAATACCTATCAACGCTGCGGTACCATGCAGCACATGCAATACCTGTTTTCAAACAATCCGGGCCTTGAACAAAAATTGAAAGATGATGAAATAAAATTACAGCAGAGTATTGCCAATCAAGCCAATAATATTCCTCTAAAAATAGCTCCCATAATGACCATCCCTACTGTTGTACATATTGTATGGAGGACCGGGGCTGAAAATATATCCGATGCACAAGCTTTAGCTATGATAGACAGGATGAATGAAGATTTCAGAAGATTAAATGCCGATGCAGTAAATACTCCTGCTGACTTTCTAAGTGTTGCTGCTGATATGGAAATAGAATATTGCCTTGCCCTGGTAGACCCTTCAGGTAATCCTACCAATGGGATCACCCGAAGACAAACAACAGTTACCAGCTTTAGCACCAATGACGATGTAAAATTTACAGCAAACGGAGGAGATGATGCCTGGGATGTTACACAATATTTCAATATATGGATTTGCAATTTAAGCGGGAACTTATTGGGATATGGCGAATTTCCAACCGGTCCTCCCGTGTCTAATACTTTTGGCGCGGTTCAAGATTTTTGCAACTCTGATGGCTCGTGCCCGCCTTTTGATATGAACAGAACTATGGTCCATGAACTTTCGCATTGTTTCAGACTGCGTCATATTTGGGGAGATGATGCTGGCGCTTGCTCAGGCTCAGACCTTGTGGGTGACACGCCAAACCAGGCAAATTCCACTTCAGGCTGCCCCGGTTTTCCAACAACTGACGCATGTTCCCCCTCTCCTCCGGGCATTATGTTCATGAATTATATGGATTATTCTGCTGATGCCTGTTACAATATGTTTACTCTGGGTCAAAAAACAAGAGCAAGAGCAGCTATTACCAATTTTTTATCTTCTCTTCTTACGTCCACTGTATGTGGAGCACCCACTGCTCTTGATGCAGGCATATCAACAATTATTTCTCCAACAGGTACCTTCTGTGCTGATTCTATTTTTCCAGTTGTTACTCTTAAAAATTTTGGTTCCAACACATTAACTTCCGTTGATATTGAATACCAGCTTGATGGAGGTCCAATCAATACACTTTTTTGGACAGGAAATTTGATAACC
>VRUD01000043.1:6715-18982 GCA_019456305.1 Cytophagales bacterium
GGAACTTCAACAATACAAAATCCAACGGTTACCTATAATACTCCGGGTACTTATGATGTTTCTCTAACAGCGACCAATGCAGGCGGAAGTGGTACAGAAACCAAAGCAGGATATATTACTGTATTTGATAATCCAACAGTTAGTATTGCCGGCACTGATGCATCTTGCAGTGGTATATGTGATGGTGTAGCAGATCTCACACCATCTGGTGGTACAGCACCTTACACTTATCTCTGGTCTAATGGAGCCACTACACAGGACATATTTAACCTTTGTGCAGATACCTTCACAGTGATCTTAACCGATGACAATGGCTGTCAGGGGTCAGGCTCCGTAATAATCAATAACCTACCGGCTGTATCTGCAAGTATAACAGGAACAAATGCTAGCTGCCCCGGTATTTGTGACGGAGCTGCTGATCTTACACCAACTGGCGGCACAACGCCATATACTTATCTGTGGTCTAATGGAGCCACTACCCAGGATGTAATTAATATATGCGCAGGAACTTATTCTGTAACCGTAACCGATGATAATGGATGCCAGGATAGTGCTTCTGTAACCATCAATAACCAGACAACTTTGAGTTCAACTATTCTTGCTACTGATATAAGCTGTAACGGTACTTGTGATGGTGAGGCAGATCTAACCGTTACGGGAGGGCTAAATCCTATATCATATTCATGGTCTAATGGAGAGACTACTGAGGATATATTTAACCTCTGCGCTGGATCATACAATGTTTCTATTACTGATATGGGTGGTTGCACAATTAGCGATGGCGTTACCATCACCGAGCAGGTTGTTCTTAATGTTTCAATTACAGCCAATAATGTCTCCTGTAATGGTGCTTGTGATGGTGATGCAGCAGCAACTGTTTCAGGCGGTGCTACTCCTTACACCTATTCATGGAACACGACACCAACACAAACAACTTCAACAGCAACCGGATTGTGCCCGGGAACTTATACCGTAACCGTTACTGACAACAATAATTGCCAGGCAGTTAATACCATTTCTATCACCGAACCCCCGCTATTATCTGGCACGACAGTAAAAACTGATATTGATTGTGGCGGAAATTGTAATGGCAGCATTGATCTGACACCTTCAGGTGGAACTTTACCTTATTCTTTCCTATGGTCAAATGGTGCCACTACCGAGGATATTTTTAATCTGTGTGCCGGAACTTACACGGTAACGGTTACAGATAATAATGGCTGCCCGATATCGTTCACTGATACCATTACAGAACCTCCACCTTTAAGTGCAACAATACTCAGCTCTACCAATGCTATTTGTTTTGGTAATTGTGATGGCAGTGCTGACCTAACTGTTTCCGGTGGCTTAGCTCCATACACTTACTCATGGACAAATGGCTCGACCAACCAAGACCCCATTGACCTGTGTGCAGGAACCAATACGGTAACCGTTACCGATGCCAACGGATGCCAAACCAGCACATCAGTGACTATTTCCGAACCTCCCCTGCTCTTTATTGATCTGTTAGATATTGTTAATCCTCCAAGTTGCGGAGGTGTAAATAATGGTGAGGTTGAAGTTATTATTGCTGGCGGAACTCCCGGTTATACCTATTTATGGAGCGATGGACAAACCACTGATATAGCAATTGATCTGGTTGCCGGTTTTTACACAGTTACTATTACAGATGCCAGTGGCTGTACCATAGATTCTACTTTTGTATTAAATGAAGATGCAGCGCCTATACTTAGTATATCTTCCCAAACAAATGTAAGCTGCTATGGTGGAAATGATGGAAGTGTATCTATCTCCGTAACAGGGGGCTCTCCTCCTTATACACATTTATGGAATACCGGTGCAACAACATCATCCTTAAGCAATTTAACATCCGGAGTTTATACAGATACAGTAACTGATAATGCCCTATGCAGGTCTTTAATACAGGTTACTATTACCCAACCCGACTCCTTTTCAACCACCATCATCGGCACACTTACCGGATGCAGCGTCTGTAACGGAACCGCTGATCTGACCGTTAGCGGAGGAACCATCCCTTATACCTATAACTGGTCCAATGGAGCTACTACTCAGGATATCAGTGGACTTTGTACAGGAACCTATACTGTTACCGTTACTGATGCAAGCCTTTGCCAGATAATGGATAGTGTACAAATTAACCAATCTACCGACTTGAGTTCAACCATTTCCGGTATTAATGTATCTTGCTTTGGCGGAAGTGATGGGTCTGTTGATTTAACTGTAACAGGAGGTACATCCCCATATAGTTATATATGGGAACATGGAGCTACTACCGAAGATCTGACGAATATTCCTGCAGGAAATTATGCTGTCACAGTTACTGATGTCAATGGTTGTATTACCACCAACTCAATAACAGTTACAGAACCCCTTCAATTAACCAGTAGTATAATTGTCACAGACGTTAGCTGCAATGGCAGCAATGACGGCTCTGCTGACCTAACAGTTTCAGGTGGTACAGCACCTTATACCTATTTATGGTCAACGGGAGATACTACACAAGACTTAATCGCAATCCCGGCAGGAGCTTATACTGTTTCTATAACTGATGCCAATGGTTGCACAACATCTGATACTGCTACGATCAACGAACCTCCCCTAATTACCCTTTCTACAAGCTCTACCAATGCTACCTGCGGGGATACAAATGGAACAGCTTCGGTTTCTGCCACCGGAGGTATCGCGCCCTATACTTACCAATGGGATGATCTCTTATTGCAAACAACAGATACTGCAACAGGATTAGCTGCCGGTACATATACTGTGACTGTTACTGACAATAACGGTTGCACAGCAAGTATCTCTGTAATCGTAAATAATGATATACCTGTAGTTACCATAACAGCCAGCGCCAATGTTAGCTGTAATGGCGTTTGTGATGGAACTGCTGCGACTTCTGTATCAGGTGGGGTTCTACCCTATATCTATTCATGGGATAATGGAGAAACTACAAGCACCGCAATAGCATTATGTGCAGGGCTTCGTACAGTATTAGTTACTGATAGCAATAATTGTATCACTTCAGCTAGTGTAACTATCACCGAACCAGCTCTTTTAACCACTTCAATTATTACAACAGATGTGAGCTGTAACGGGAATAGTGATGGCGCTGCTGATCTAACCGTTTCCGGGGGTACACTTCCTTATACTTACTTATGGTCCACAGGTGATATAACGCAGGATATAACCGGATTACTTCCAGGTACCTATACAGTCACTGTTACTGACTCTAACAATTGTATAGTCAATGACACAGCAATGATCAGTGAACCGGCAATTTTAACCACTGGGGTCATTGGAACTGAAGTAAGCTGTAATGGAGGCAGTGATGGCGCTGCTGATCTAACCGTTTCCGGTGGTACACTACCTTTTACTTATTTATGGTCAACAGGTGATATAACGCAGGATTTAATTGGTATTCCTGCCGGTACTTATACCGTCTCTATTACTGACGCAAATAGTTGTACTGCTAATGATACTGTAACGATCAGTGAATCAACTGCTTTAATTACAAATATCATTAGTACTAATGTCAATTGTAAAGGGGGCAGTGATGGTTATGCAGACCTAAACGTATCAGGAGGTACGATACCTTATTCCTACTTGTGGTCATCGGGCAATATAACGCAGGATCTATTGGCTATACCTGCCGGTACATATATTATCACTGTTACTGACGCTAACGGTTGTACAGCCAATGATACTGTCATAATCAGTGAACCGCCAGCGCTTGCTATTAGTATTGCCGCATTCAATGTCAGTTGTAATGGTACCTGTAATGGAGCAGCAGATCTGACAGTTGCGGGCGGCATAATTCCTTATACATACTCCTGGTCAAACGGAGCTACAACACAGGATATATCCGGCTTGTGTGCAGGCACTTATATTGTTGATGTTTCAGATTCCAATGGCTGTATTGCCAGCGATACTGTAACAATATCAGAACCGAGCGCTTTGGTATTAATCATGAGCTCTACCGATGCTGCTTGCGGTGCATGTGATGGTACTGCCAGTGTTATTGTTACCGGAGGTACTCCTGGTTTTACATATATATGGAGCAGCGGAGGCACAGGAGATACAGACACGGGACTTTGTGCGGGTACATACTGTGTGGTGGTTACCGATGCTGCCGGCTGTATTGATTCAAACTGTGTTGGTGTGAATAATATTGGCGGAACAGCTCTTACTTATGTATTCACAGATGTTACCTGCAATGGCGATAGTGATGGCTCCATCAATCTTACTGTTAGCGGAGGTACGCCTCCCTTTACTTATAGCTGGTCTAACGGGGCAAACACAGAAGATATTAGTAGTTTACCAGCAAACGCTTATACTGTCACTGTTACCGATAGTAACAACTGTATCACATCCGAAACGGTTACCATCAACGAACCGGCTGCTATAATTACATCTATTTCAAGCACTGGCGTTTCTTGTAATGGCAGTAATGATGGCTCTGCTACCGTAAGCGCTTCAGGTGGAACAGGAGCTTACGCATACCTGTGGAATGACCCCGGAGCCCAATCGACAGCTACGGCTGCCGGATTAAGTTCCGGAACATATATTGTAATCGTTACAGATTCCAACGGATGTATTGCTTTCGATACTGTTATCATCACGGAGCCAACAATATTGAACGCTATTATTACTTCCAGTACAGATATCTCCTGCAATGGCGGCAGTGATGGTATGATTGACCTGACCATAACAGGTGGTATGATACCTTATTCATACATATGGTCTAGTGGAGCAACTACGGAAGACTTAATCAATATACCGGCAGGATCCTATAGTGTTACTGTAACGGATGCTAACGGATGTACAGCAAGTGATAGTGTTGTTATTAATGAACCTAACGCACTATTACTTTCTGCAAGCAGCACAAATGCTAACTGCGGAGATTCAAATGGGGTGGCTATAGTTGCAGTAAGTGGTGGTGTATCTCCTTATATTTACCAATGGAATGATCCAATGGCACAAACCAATGACACTGCTGCTGGATTGTCTGTGGGTTTATATACCATTACAGTTGCAGATAACAATGGCTGCATTGCTGTTGACACTGTAATGGTTAATAATGATGTTCCTGTTGCTACCATTACTGCAATTTTCAGCGCTTCCTGTAACGGTTTATGTGATGGAACTGCCACCGTTTCAGCATCTGGTGGGGTTACTCCCTATGCTTACTTGTGGGATAACGGTGAGACAACTGCCACGGCAATAGCATTGTGTGCAGGAAACCGAACTGTTACGGTCACTGACAGTAATAATTGTATTGCAGCAGATACTGTTACCATTAATGAACCAACTGCGATAAATATCACTATTTTATCAAGCGCTGATGTTTCATGTAATGGCGGCAATGATGGCTCTATAGACATTACTGTAAGCGGAGGGACACCTCCATACACTTATAGCTGGTCTAACGGTGCTACTACTGAAGATATCAGTAGTTTATCTGCAGGTACTTATAGTGTAATAATTATGGATTCTAATAATTGTACAGCCAACGAAGTAGTAATAATTAGCGAACCTGTTGCTCTTATTCTTACTACCTCAGGGACAGATGTAAGTTGTTATGGCGCCTGTGATGGTTCTGTTTCTGTATCGGTTTCTGGTGGAACAGTTCCTTATACCTATTCATGGAATCCTTCTTGTTCAATTTTTGGGGCACCTACCTGTCCTGGTTCATGTGCAGGAACATATAATGTAATTGTAACCGATTTAAACGGCTGTACTGGTACAGACAGCGTTACTATTAATGAACCACCTGCCTTAAGTACTTCAATTATTTCAAGCACTGATGTTTCCTGTAACGGGGGCAATGACGGAGCAGCAAACCTCATTGTAACGGGAGGAACATCACCCTATTCGTACCTATGGTCTAATGGTTCCACCGCAGAAGATCTGGGTGGAATATCAGCAGGAAGCTATACTGTGGATGTCACTGATTCCAATGGGTGTTTAGCAAATGATACAGTTGTAATAAGTGAACCTGCTGCTCTTGTATTGACCATGAGCGCCACTGACGCCACCTGTGATTCCTCAGATGGCAGCGCTGCTGTTAGTGTTACAGGCGGAATCCCGGGCTACACTTATTTATGGAACGATTCACTGAATCAGACTACGGCAACTGTTACTGGCTTAGGTGCCGGCATATACACCGTAATTGTAACTGATAGCAATGGATGTGTTAGTTCCAATACTGTAGGAATAAATAATACAGGCGCTCCGTTTTTGTCTTATATTCCCACAGATGTTACCTGCAACGCTGGCAATAACGGATCCATAGATCTTACGATAAGCGGTGGAACTCCTCCATTCGGCTTTTTCTGGTCAAATGGTGAAACCACTGAAGATATTAATAATTTAGCTGCGGGCACATATAGTGTTACAGTAGTAGATTCCAATAATTGCTTAGCCAATGAAATCGTAATTATTAACGAACCTCCGGTATTAATAAGTAATATTACTTCCTCTGATGTAAACTGTAATGGCTGGAGTGATGGCAATGCATTTCTTACAGTTACCGGTGGTACCCTACCCTATTCATTTAATTGGTCAAATGGAGACACTATTGAGGATATTATTAACCTTACGGGGGGAATGTATTCGGTAATCATTACAGATTCAAATGGGTGTAATATTTATGATACAGTGTTGATCAATGAACCTGCTGCAATAACCACCAATATCGTGAAAGTAAATATACTGTGTTATGGTGACAGCACCGGATTTGCTGACCTTACTGTTACAGGTGGTACTTTACCATATAGTTACAGTTGGTCAAATGGAGCAGCTATACAGGATATTAGTAATCTACCTGCGGGCAACTATTATGTGGTCATAACAGATGGAATGGGCTGTACAGCAAATGACAGCATAACAATTGAAGAACCACTTGCTTTGAACGCAGTTGTTGTGAGTACGAATGTTAGCTGTAATAGCGGCAACAACGGAATAGCTGACCTGACGGTGTCAGGTGGTATAGCGCCATATGCTTATTTCTGGTCAAATTTTACAGTTACCGAAGATTTAACGGGGTTATCAGTAGGTACCTATGAAGTGATTGTCACAGATTCGAATGGCTGCACTATATCCGCAACTGTATCCATCACTGAACCGCCTGCATTAGTTGTGAACACCTCCGCCAGTAATATAAGTTGTAATAGCTTATGTGATGGTATAGCTTCTGCAATAGTCTCCGGTGGGATTTTGCCCTATACCTGGTCATGGAATACTACCCCGGTTCAAACTACGGCAACCATAACAGGGGTATGTGCCGGGAAATACTTTGTTACTGTTACGGATGGTAATGCATGTATTGATAGCGCTTCTATTATACTTTTTGAACCAGACGCATTATCACTCGCAGTTGGCAGCGTGAACGCTACATGCGGTAATTCCAATGGAGAAGCTTATATATCATCTTTAACAGGCGGTACTGTCCCTTACACATTCCTATGGAATGATCCGGGCGCTCAAATTACTGATACTGCTACCGACCTGGCTGCAGGAACTTATACTATTACCGTTACCGATTCAAATGGCTGTGCAGATGGTGCAGTTGTTTCTGTAAATGATGCCGGTACTCCTAATGCTTTAATTACAACTTCTAATAACGTGAGTTGTAATGGTAACAACGATGGAAGCGCCACCGTTACTGTAATTGGCGGCACCCTGCCCTATAGCTATCAATGGAATGATCCCGCAAATCAAATTACAGCAACTGTTACCGGGTTGGGTGCCGGAACATTTTCGGTATTTGTTACCGATAGTAATGGCTGTACCGGATCCGATAGTGTTGTTATATCAGAACCACCTACGATTACTATTGTAGCAGATTCTATTCTATCACCTACACCGGGAAATAATAATGGGGCAATTATTCTAACCGTATCCGGGGGCGCTACACCCTATTCGTTTTCCTGGAGTAATGGGGATACCACACAAAATCTTTTCGTAATAGGAGCCGGCACTTATACAATAATTATCACCGATGCCAATGGATGTATTGATTCTGCCAGTTTTACAGTGACTGAAGTTACGGGCATGAATCAGTTTCAAGTTCCGGGTTTCGGCTTTCAGGTTTATCCCAACCCCGCCACCGGGTATATTACACTTCAAATAGTTTTACCCGAAAAGGAAAACATTAATATTGAAATATGGAATGTTTTTGGAGTGAATATCTATACAAATTCACTATATGATGTTGAAAATATTAAAAAGGAGGTGGATCTGAGCAAATACGCCAATGGGGTTTATTTTGTGAAATTGGTTGTTGGGGAGAAAGTGATGTATAAGAGGGTAGTGATTGCGAAATAGGGGTAGGTGTGGCACCAGCCCCAGCCTGTCACATACAGATACCACAACCTTTTGTCCCATATAAGGGAAGTAAAGTAGTATTTCAGATTATCAGGTAAAAAATATCTGTTATATTTTTTTAGAGAACCAAAAAGAGGGGCTAAATCTTTTTTAAATGATTTATATTTTTTACTTAACTTTTTAATCTGCCTATCAAAAGGGTCGGTAGGAATAACCTTAAAGCTCATCTAATAATTCTTTAGCAGATTTTAACTTCTTTTTACCTGCCTGGTGCAGTTTAACATCATTAAAAGCCTCTTTTAGGTCCTTAACAAATTCCTTTTTGTACTTTGTGTCAGCAGACAAAGACTGAACTTCAATAAAATCAAAGTTTTTAATGAGTTCCATAAAGAAAGCTATTTTGCTATTATCTTTAATGTTTACTGTAAGCTGTTTCATTGCCAAAATAGATCAATTATTCCACGCGATCCCGGCAGGATTCGAACCTGCGACCCACAGCTTAGAAGGCTGTTGCTCTATCCAACTGAGCTACGGGACCAAGCTCATTTAATGATTTATTGATTTATGGGCATCTCTAAAAACTACATATTTTTTAAAACACACCCCTTGCCCCTCTTGATAGAGGGGAATGTATGGTGTAGTTTTTAGAGACGCCCTTATGCCACAATCACTAAATTTCTAAATCACCAAATTACTAAATAAATATTGTCGGGGCGGCAGGATTCGAACCTGCGACCTCCTGCTCCCAAAGCAGGCACACTAACCGGGCTGTGCTACGCCCCGAAATTCTATTTATTGATTTATTACGTTTATATTTTTTTCCTCATATCAGATTTTGAACTAAAAATCCAAAATAACTGAGCGGAGAGAGTAGGATTCGAACCCACGGTCCCGATTACTCAGGACACCTGATTTCGAATCAGGCCCGTTCAACCGCTCCGGCATCTCTCCCCATTTTCATTTATTGATCTGATGATTTGTTGATATATTAAAATTAAATAGACTATTAGTGTATATAAATTTAAACACATACACGATGGCAACTGTAAATTTCTATTTGGAAAAACGCAAAGATAAGAAAACCGGTGAAATAAAACAAGACAATGTTCCTATCTTACTTCAAAACTCAATCGCAATTAATTTTTCTCTACATTCATCAAAATATCTGCAGTCTGTTGACCAGACGGGGAATGGAAGTAATTATAGTGTGATTTGGAAATTCGTAATACAATAAGGTGAAAAATAAGAAGCTCACATATTTTTTGATAGTTTTGTTAGTATTTATCTGGGGGTTGATATTTTATAAGATTTTTGTAGGTGTTTTTGATGGAAGTAATAATTATGTTATCGCTAATATTCAAAAAAAGCCGGTTAAGGATATTATAATTACTTCCGATACTTTTACGATTAAAGCGAATTACAGAGACCCATTCTTAGCTCAAACATATTCAAATGTAGCGAAAAAAACTAAAAAAAAGATTGTAACGAAACCTGTAATTAAAAAACCCATTGAAGCAGTACTCCCAATCAGATGGCCTGTTATTAAATATTTGGGAAGTATTAAGAATCAAAAGACCAATAAGGAAGTTGCAATGATAAATATAAATAGAAAGGAAAAACTAATCTCAGTTGGTGATACGGTAACAGGGATAAGATTGTTAAAAATTTATGGGGATTCTGTTCAGGTAGTTTATGAGAAAGAAAAGAAGGTGATAAAGAAGGAATGATGTGGTTTCATTGAAATTTCAGACCCCGATTAAGTTCTAAATAGTATGCATCACCGTATGTAAAAATTATAAATTGGCATAAATTATTGAATTACAGTAACTTATAAATTACTAAGCGGAGAGTGAGGGATTCGAACCCCCGGAGGTGTGACCCTCAACGGTTTTCAAGACCGCCGCATTCGACCACTCTGCCAACTCTCCGGGGGCGAAGGTAATAAAATTTTATGGCTTTAGTTTAATATAGCGTGTTAAACTGTATCTTAGCTCTGTAAATGTGCACGAAATTGATAAATTATGCATTTTGTAACGTTAGTTTAAACTAAAGCCAATTTTATTTGATTATCCCTATTCCTTCCTTCCGATCAATATATCTGCCTGTATTTGAGATAATTTCAAATCATCTTTTATTTTTTGTAAATTAACAATAGTAAAAAATATTTTAACTTTGTATTTATCATTTTCCGTTTGTAAAGTCATGACATCAGCAGGAATATTACTTTGATCATAGGAATAATTGTTTTTTAATTTATTGATCAATGGATTTAGTTTTACCGTAGAGATCAATTCATCGTTTAAAAGTATTTTCAATTCTAAAGTATCGCGATCAACTGATATTAAGAGCTTTTCATCGCCTGCTTCATAATATTCTGTAAAGATATTATCATCATCATTAAAATATCTATAATATTTCAGCAGATAATCGTATCCTTCTATATTTAAAGTATTGGCCTCTTTTGTAGTAAAGTAAAAATACTTCTGATCCTGAACCTGCTCCCCGGTTTGCCACTTGGAAATGTATTGAAGCCCCATTATATCTAAAAGCTTTCTTGATTTATCTTCTCTGTATCTATATAGTGTGTCAGAAGCGAATAAGGAATCAAAGTTTTGAGAAAAAAATGGCTGTAGATCAACAAACCTGCCCCGCTCTTCAAAATAATCTACAATAGAGCTTATTTGTTTCTCGTGTTTAAAAGATATTTCAAACTTTTTTCTTTTAATTATCCCGTCCACCAACATACCATTTTCTATCAAAACCTCTTTAAACCTGCTTATCTGACTATGCTTTGAAATATTAAAAGCGCTCCATGGCCCGAAAGAAGATAAAAATGCAATAATACATAGCGAAACCGGGATGAATATTATCATTTTCATTTTGCGTACCAGGAAGTAAATTGCTATGCCAGTGAGCCATAGTGCAAGCACTAAAACAAAATACCTGTTTTCCGTAATGCCGTATTCCGAAATTCTTCGCCAGATCGCAAGTAAAAGGAGTATAATGAGGGGAAACAATGCAAAATAAAACCACCTGGAAAATATCTTTATCCATTTATTTTCCTCCTTATCCTGTATGGGATAAATGAGCAGTAATGCTAATATGCCAAAAGTGGAAAATCCAATGACCAAATATGCCACCCAGCCACTTGGCCAGTCCCAGTCAAATATGATCTTGCCGGTATAAGCATAGAGTATTAATAAGTAAATAGTAACAAGAGTGATGAGCACATATTGAGTAAATATCTTGAGCCCTTTTGGATAGGCGTTTGATTGTTGTAATTGGTCAAAATCTTTAGGAACTCCGGCAAGGAAAAACCACGTATTAAAAATACCTACGATAAATACCCAGAGATGAGCATATATTTTATCATCAATTTCCACATCAAATAAATTATCTATCGCAGCGATCGCTAATACCAATCCCAGATATAATACCCCTGAATATAATAATGCTGTTAATATCCTTATAAATAACACTTTGTTGTATTGCCAGAATCCATTTACCTCCAGTTTCCTTATGTAGGGAGCAAAAGATACTAATAAGTGTAAGCCAATGGTGAATAATGAGTACCTGATGCCAGAGATCAAGGTGAGCTTATCCGGCAATGAATAATAGTATAAAACGAGAAGGATAACCCCAAAAACTTGTATAGTTAGCATTACAGGTATTGAAAATCGTTCCCTTTCTGAATACAGCTTTAGTGACAGGAAAAGCGTCAGGCCTAATGAACACGTCAATATGATATTGATAAGAAATTCATATTGATCTTTTTCGTCATAAGGCAGTTCAATTTGCCAAATGGCTGCTGCCGTTCCGATTATTGCAGATGCCAGTACAAAAGGAAACCTAGTAAGTGTACTGCCGGTACTTTTTACAAGCAAAGAAACTGAGGGTAATTTCATAAATGTTCTATTATTC
>VRUD01000043.1:19082-35725 GCA_019456305.1 Cytophagales bacterium
TATTGTCTATTGTCTATTGTCTATTGTCTATTGTCTATTGTCTATTGTCTATTGTCTATTGTCTATTGTCTATTGTCTATTGTCAATCTCCTAATGTCAATTGATTGCTGCCTACTGATTTCTCCACATCACGTTTAGCTGCGTCAATACTCGCATTGATCTCAAAACCGATCAATAAGACCATAGAAATAACAAACAACCAGAGCATCAGGCCAATTAAGGCTCCTATTGAGCCGTAAAGTTTGTTATATGCTGCGAAGTTATTGATATAAAATGAGAATACCCAGGAAATAACGATGCTCAATAAGGTAGCTATGAATGAGCCGACTGAAAAAAAACGCCAGCGCGTGGCTACAGCAGGAGCAAAGTAATAGATCAGCGAAATAGCAAAGAAAAATACCAGAATGATCACTACATATTTGAGAAGAATTATTAAATAATATACAAGACCAGGGAGTAAATCGTGTAGTAAGCTACCAATAAGCACCTTACCTAAGATCAAAAAAGCTATAGAGAGGAATAAAATAAATGCTAAAAGAAAAGTCAGCAGGGTAGCCACAAGCCTTATCTTAATAAAGCCTCTTTTTTCAGATGTTTTATAGCATTTATTAAATGCCTGCATCAAAGCCATCATACCGTTGGTAGCAAGGAACAGAGAAAAAATAAATCCAAAAGAAAGCAATCCTCCCCTGGGTTTGCTTATAATATCTTCAATAGTAGAAGCTGCTACCACATAGATGCTCTCAGGCATAACCTCTTTCAGAAATTTCATAATATGTAAGCTTAGATCAGGGATAGGGACATAGGGTAAAAGGGTAAACAAGAAAATAATACCCGGAAAGATTGCTAACGTAAAATTAAATGCCACTGCGCCCGCCTTTTCCTGAATAGCATCTTTTCTTAGCTGTTGGATGAACAGTAACACCACATTATATAAAGGTATTTTACTACCTATAAAATAAGTCCTCTTAAGAAAATTAATAAGTTGCTTGTATCTGTAATGATCCAATAGTCTTCTGTACAGTCCCTTCATAATCCTTACATTGTTTGAAAATAAGGTAACATCTTTTCAATAAAATATTGGGGTGGTTTACAGGGTTTCCCATTTTGCAAGTTTACAAAAACCAAGGTAGTTTCTCCAATATTTAATAACCTTTTATGCTCATCGGCCTCCTCTACCCTACCCGACCCGTCTTTAAATTCACTTACTGAAAATACCTCGTACTCAAAATGAATTCTAACGGTAGGTAATTTCCTGATAACAGTTCTGATAATTAAAAGGTCATCATACTTAGCAGGTTTAATGAACTTTATTTTTAAATCCAAAACCGGCATCATTACCCCTGAGTCTTCTAATTTTTTATAGCTCAATCCTAACTTCCTGAAGGTTTCCACCCTCCCTATCTCGTAATAAGTTGAATAGTGGCCATAATAAACATAGCCCATCTTATCGGTTTCTGCATAACGAACTCTTATGTTTGTTTCATGACAAAACATACTTCAATTTCGAATTTTGGAACCACTAATTACACGAATTACACTAATAAAGAGTTTCACTAATTTAGTGTAATTAGTGTAATTAGTGGTTTCGTGTTTTGGGTTTCTGGTTTCTGGTTTCTGCATACTGCTTACTGCATACTGCGACATAAATGTCGCGTTACAGATTGCCTACTGTCAATTGTCAATTGTCAATTGTCTATTGTCTATTGTCTATTGCCTATTGTCTATTGCCTATTGTCTATTGTCTACTGCCTGCTGACTATCCTTCCCTTTCCTTATTTCATTACTTAAAGCCTTCTGATACAGCCTGGCATTGTTTAAATGTTGCTCTATTGTTTGAGCAAAATTATGATAACCTGAAAAATCTTCTTTAGCACAAAAATATAAATAATCATGTTTTTCATAATTCAATACTGCCTCAATAGAAGATATAGTGGGCAAATTTATAGGACCTGGAGGCAATCCTCTGTATTTGTAAGTGTTATATGGTGAGTTAATTTTCTTGTGCCTGGCAAGCACTCTTTTTATCGAAAAATCTCCAAGAGCAAATACTACAGTAGGATCTGCTTGCAGGCGCATGTTTTTTCTTAATCTGTTAATATACACTCCGGCAACACGTAGCCGTTCATCAGTCATTTGCGTTTCTGCCTCTACTATAGATGCCAATATAGCCACTTCAACAGGCGTCATTTTCAACACATCAGCTTGTCGTTTTTTATCTTCGCTCCAGAACGCATTGTATTCATTGTACATTTTTTCTATCAAGCCTTCTACTGTTATGGTCCAGTAAACTTCATAGGTGTTGGGAATAAACATGCTCATAAAAGTATTGGTATCAAACCCGTATCTTTCTGCTGTTTCTCTATCAGAAAGGATTTGTTCAATTTCTGATAGGGTTGGCTGAACATATTTAGCAAGCTTTTCAGCTAACTCACCTTTTAATCTAATATTATTAAAAGTCAGTTTTACAGGCGTTTGCATACCGGCACGAAGTGTGCGAATGGTTTTCAGGTTACTCCATTGATCTTTGATTAAATATCGCCCAGGCTTGACGTTGTCAGTATAATTCAAAAGTTTTGCAAGAAAACGGAATGATATGATATCTTGTAATAATTTTTTTTTGACAAGCGTGTCCATTACCGTTTCAAAATCTGCTCCCGTAGGTATGTATATTGATATTTCCTTTCTGCTGGCAGATACGCTATCCTGGTCTATTGTAATATTTGGAGTGAATAAGACTTGATAAGAATAAAATACAGCGGTAATCAGCGTAATTGAAAAAAAAAGGAAAAGTCCGATAGCTAAATTTGAGCGCATAGTGCATAGCCCCGCCAGTTGGCGGGGCTATGCGCTATGCGAATTTACCTAGCCACATTTACCTTTCTTGTGATTACCTGATCGGTCGTTTGAACTTTAATAAAATAGGTTCCCTTTAATAACCCGGAAAGGTCAATTGATGTAAATTCATTAGTATTAGCAATTTCAGTTACAACCTCCCCTAATAAGTTAAGTACAGAAATATTTACTCCTTTAGGCCCTTCTTTTATCCAACCAGGGTTTGTAGAGACGTTGCATGGAACGTCTCTACAAAAATTTGTTATTTCAATATTTAAAATACCGGTAGTAGGGTTAGGATACAACCTGATGTTATTAGCCGCGCCAAAAAGTTCGCTTATTCCAACAGGACATAAAGCTGTATCAATTTGAACAGTAACTATTGTAGAATTTACACAGTTATTAGCGTCTATGCCATCTACGGTGTACGTAGTATTCACAGTTGGAAAGGCAGACACAAAAGCGCCGGAAGCAGCACTCAAAGTGGCTGTTGGTGACCATGTATAGCTAACGGCTCCACTTGCAGTTAATGTCACTGAATCTCCATTACCACAAACCGAACCAGGATCAGGAGTTACGGAAATAACAGGGTTTGAATTTACTGTGATTGGCGTTGGTGGTGATGTACTGGTGTCGGTGCATCCAAATGCTGTTAAAGTAACATTAAAAGTACCTGCAGAATCAAAAGTAACGATTGGATTTTGGAGATTTGATGTATTTGGTGCACCTCCTGGAAACGACCAGGCATAACCAATTGCGTTAACAGAAAAGTTTGTAAAAGTAACCGTAATGCTATCACATCCACTTGTAGTGTCTGCCGTAAAAACAGCAAAAGCTGCACCACTGCTTATTTGAACCGAAACTGTAACAGTGTCTGCGCAACCAAAAGCATCCGTACCTACTACTGTATAAGTAGTATTAGTTGCCGGTGAAGCCATTACTGAACTGCCGGTGGTATCACTTAATCCGGCAGATGGGGTCCAGGTATAGTTTACAGCGCCATTTGCAGTTAACATTACCGAATCAACCCCTGCGGTGCAAATGTAACCGGGATCAGGCGTTACAGAGATGTTAAGAGGTGCCGGCTCTGTAATAATAACTATTGCAGAATCTACGCTGCCTACATTGTCTGTTACCACAACAGTATATGTTCCTGCACAAAGGCTCGTAGCCGTAGCAGTAGTTTGGTTAGCAGGATCATTCCATTGATATGTATAGGGAGATGCACCCGCAGATGCCAATACAACTGCTTGACCATCACAAAAACCATTACACGAGGCATCGGTTGAAGCTATTATTGAAGCATTTAAAGGAGCAGTAGTAGAAATATTTGCTCTAAGCAAATAAGTAACATTAAAACCATAATCTTCTGATGGTTTCCAGGGATTTACCCCAAAAATCACCCAACCCGCAACTGGTGTGAAGAAATTAGTTGTTGTACCCAGCGTTACATTACCAGAATCTAATTCATTTACGCCTAAGAAATATGTTCCCGGTGTTAATGCTACAGGGCCCCCAATAAGAGGTAATGTATACCATCCGCTACCTGTAATAGTGATCACAGGTGTAGATGCGATAATGGTTGTTGGTGTAGTTAAAAAATCGTAAATATCGACAGACATTGTATCACCTACGATGGGATTATTTAAGAAGAAGGAAACTGATGTTAGATCAGCCGTAGCATTGATCTGAAAAATTTGACCCAATGTTCCGGTAGATCCAGGCCCAATACCCAAAGCACCGGTATTAGACCCGTCTTCTCTTGCATATACCGTATCGCTTATTTCAAATATATTTGTTCCTGAATTATTGGTTAAATTTGATTCAGGTTCAGTTACAGTTAAGTTATAATCAACGTTATAAAGACCTGTATCAATTGGTACAAAAGGAGTCGTTGTCGTCAAATTAACCGTAGCTGATGGAGTTAAAGAAGCTACAATAATGCTATCAGTAAATAATCCTGCATTAATATCTACATTTAATGTAACATTCGTTAAGGCATTGACACCATTATTTTTAGCATTGGCACTGAATGTATAGCCCTGAACCTGAGGCAAAGGGGTAATATAATATTCGGATGAGACGGAAGTATTAATTAACCGGATATCAAATTGAGAGGGTGCGGAAAGATTGGTATACATTGGAAATATAGCAAACGAAACATCACCAGAGAGATATCGTTGGGCCAAGGTGATCCATGACAAGTCGCTACGCTGTACCCATGCTGTATTTACGGGAGGGGTACCAAAAGTATTCTGATATAAACCTACTGTATCATTCCAGGGAGTATAGTATAATTGAATTCCTACATAAAAATCATTTAATATTAAAATAGATGAATCAAAGAGTACTTCAGTATATTGGCTAAGTAATACATCATTGGCAATCTGGTAAATAGGTATATCTTTTGAAATAAGAATATTACCTGGCTCTCCCAGAGGCCCTGTATTATCCCAGATATTTACAGTAATTACTGAAGTGGTATCGTTATTGGTAGCGCGGGCAAATGATAATACGACCCCGCAAATATCAAGTGAGTCAAAATTGGTGTAAAATTCAGCCATAGCCAAATCTCCCGTCCAGTTATGACCACTGACCCAGCCAGAATCGCATGGCGCTTGTGATTCAGGGCAATAAATGGTAGGGGCACCAGTTCCATCTAAAAGCCAATTAAACAATGTGTCTGCGCCACAGGCAGTTGATAAATCATTATTGGAACTGGAAAGCCGGTGATCTGATTTGTTTAATTGATGCTTCTCAATACCTTGATTGCAGCCTTTGTTAAATTGAATTTTTTGCTTTTGCAGCATTGACTGTCCGTTTACTCCAAAAGGCAATACCATTGCTATAAAAATGAGCAATGCACTGGTTTTTGTTGTTTTAAGGTTCATGATTTTAAAAATAAAAAGTTAATTACAGAATAGTTAAAAAACATTTAATGCTTTAAAAATGACTTTTTGGAGCAGTCTCAATTATAAAAAAAAATAGGCTGCGAAAGTATTCAAATATTTTTTATTAGCAAACAAAAAATGATTTTTTTTTAAAAAAAAGGTGGCTGAATAAAGTCAGCCACTATTTTGTTATCAGTGATCTTTTCGCGTCTCGTTTTTTTCTAAATAATTATGAATAATCATCATTACTATCATGAAAACTACAAATACGACTCCTGTTATTGCTACGATTTCCATAATTTTTAACTCCTCTTTTTAATAAAAAAATATCCCGATATAAACAAAATTATTGAAGTGATCAAACTAATAATTAACAAATCGTATTGTATCCCTTTTTCTTTCACCATTATTATTTGACCAAATACGAATGCTATAAGAATGATCTTTCCAATATCAGAAGATAATTTTGCTATATATTCTCTTCTATCCATATAAAAAAATAGGGGATTGAACGTTAATTCATCCCCTATTTTCGTAATCAACTTTGGTTGCCGGAATACCATTCCGGCCTACATTTATTTAATTGTTAAGATTCACTTTCTTAACTAATACCTGGTTAGCTGTTTGAATCCTTACAAGGTAAGCGCCTCTTGGCTCACCTGAAAGATCAATGACATAATGATCTTTTGTCAATTCAATGCCATGAGTAATCTCATAGACCAAACTGCCGATAATACTATAAATCTTTATTGATGTTACTTTCATATCAGCATCTACATCAAGATTCAGAATACCGGTAGTTGGGTTAGGATAGAGATTGATGCTGTTAGCTGCATTAATGAGTTCCATTACTCCAACCGGGCACGAAACTACGTTGATGGACTGGGTAGCAGAATCTTTACAACCAGTTACACCATCCGTATAGGTATAGGTAATAGTATGAGTACCAACACCTGCTGCTTGCGCATCGAAATTGCCACCATTTACATTTGGCCCGGAATAAGTACCTGCTGCAGGACTTCCACCTGTTAATGCAAGCGCAGTGATTGTATCACACACATTTGCTAACGCAGTAAAAGTAACAGTTGGTAACGAATCAACAGTTATATAACCTGACATGATGATGATACTATCTAAACCACCACATCCAAATGCTGTTAAAGTTACATTCCAAACACCTACAGTATCATAAGTAACAACCGGATTCTGAAGGTTTGAAGTGTCGGGTGTTCCACCCGGGAATAACCAGCTATACCCGATTGCATTTGTAGAAGTACTTCCATCAAATGTAACCGTGACACTTCCACAGCCGCTTGTTACATCTGCTGTAAACAATGCAACGGCTCCTGCTGCACTTATCATTACATCAACCATGGTACTGTCAATACAACCAACCGCGTCAGTACCTACTACTGTATAAGTTGTATTTATTGTCGGGTTAGCATATACAATATCACCTGTAGTAGCGCTTAAGTCTGTTGGCGGTGACCATGCGTAGGATACAGCGCCGCTTGCTGTTAACATTACCGAATCTCCAGTGCCACATACGACACCAGGACTTGGCGTTACTGAAATAACAGGTAACAGATTGACCGTTACGGTGGTTACTGCTGATGTGTCATAACAACCAAAGGCAGTCCAAACAACCACCTGATAATCTCCACCAACAGATGCATTATAGGTCGTGTCTGTTGTAGTAGTGGATACACTATTTAACAACCAGTCATAGTTGGTAATACCAACAGTATCTGATACTAAATCCACACTGTCACCGGCACAGAAGGTGGTTGGGCCGCCTGGTGTAATATTGGCTGTTGGTACAGGATTGACCGTAATGTAGCCGGTCTTTGTGATCGTACTATCCGAAGCACCGCAGCCATAAGCTGTTAACGTAACATTATAGGTACCTGCCGTATCATAAGTTACGACCGGATTTTGGGTAGTTGACGAATCCGGAGTACCTCCCTGGAACACCCAAAGAAACCCGGTAAAACTACCGGTGGTAGTATTGTTCATTATAACAGAAGAACCTTCACAGACTGAAGTAGTGTCTGCTGTAAAAGATGCCACAGGTACAGCAACACTTAACTGAACTGCAACGGTTGTAGTATCTGTACAACCATTAGCATCCGTACCAATTACGGTATAAACTGTATCTGCTGTTGGTAAGATCACAACAGTAGTAAGTGTTGTATCATTTATTTCATAATTCGGTGCCCAGGCATAGGTAGCGGCACCGCTTGCTGTAAGCATTACTGTGTCTAACGGTGCACAATATGTGCCGGGACTGGGTGTTACACTCACAACAGGCAGTGGGTTAACCACTACTGTATCAACTGCTGAAGTGTCAACACAACCAGACGTATCTGTTGCAACCACCTGGTAATTTCCCGAAGACGCTGCGTAATAGTTGATACCTGTTGTACCGGTTGTAGCGCCATTCATCAACCAATCATAGCTTGTTGCAGTATCGGAAACCAATTCCACGCTATCACCTGCACAGAGGGTAATAGGTCCGCTTGCTATAACGTTGACTACGTATGGAGCCGGCTCAATGATTGTAACCATTGCAGAAACGCTATCTCCGGCAGCATCCCATACCCAAACAGTATGAGCACCGGCACAAAGACCAACTGCACTATCAGTAGTTTGCGCATCGGACCATAAATATGTGTAAGGGGACGTTCCACCCGTAGCAGTTACTACTGCCCATCCATCACATGGGCCATTGGCCTTATTACAGGTCGCATCTGCTGAATCTGTGATTGCGGCTGATAATAGTAGAACTGGTGCAAAATTTGGTCGTATGATCAATGACAGGGGATTGCCTAAACTAAAAAATGAAGCTCCTCCATCAACACTGGCAAATTTAACACCAGGAGTAAAAATATTATCAGAGTAAACAGTTGCAATATTACCTGTAGTATTATATGCTTGAATTCCTACAAAATAATCACCAGCTGCTAAATTCAAAGGTCCACCACTTATTGGTAAGGTTAATACTACATTTGGCGTATCAGCTGGTGTAAAAATATATTGTGACGAAAAGCCTACAAGGGTGTTTGGCAAACCAGCGACCATATCATATACTACCAACCTCATAGTATCCAACACGTTTCCAGATGGCCAACCTGTGATGCTATTCAAATCATCTGGCGTCTGCAAGCTATAAGTCTGACCAAAAATATATGGATTTCCTGCCCCAGCCCAAAGTGCACCTGCTCCAATGCCATCGTCCCTTGCATAAATTGTGTCAGAAATAAAACTCCACTGATAAGATAACATCGTATCATTAGAAGTATTGGCATCTGCTTCAGTAATGGAAACGATATATTCAGCATAAAATATCTCACCGCCTGCAGGTGTATAGCTAACCGTTAAATTGGTATCTAAACCAGGCGCTAATGAAGCCACAGTTGAGCTTGTACCTGTAAAGAAATTAGTGAATGAAGTGTCATATAGATTAACCGTTAAAAGCACATTGGTTACAGCATTTATACCAAGGTTAGAAATAGTTGCTTCCAAATTTAACGGATTAGCATGCTTTATTGGGATCCAAGTATATTTTAAATTCTCATAAGTAATAGCTGCATCAAAGGGGACTAAGTCAGAAATTGAAATATCATCTACCATCCATGAGTAATCGCATCCACTCGCAGTAGATTGGTATGTAAACTTAAGATAAACAGTTAACTGACTACCGGCTACAGCGGAAATATCTATACTTATAAAGTCAGGATTAAGCGTCAGATCATTATCTGCCATACCAGTATTTATAATATAATCTGTCCATACTGTACTATCATTACTAACTGAAACAATTGTAGTACTGGACATCCATTTTGCATAATATTGTTCAAATTCCAATACAACATTTGGATTTAAAGATAAATCAATAGCAGAAGTAATAAAACTGGCATCCTGATTACCACTACACAATAAGTCAGAATCAAATAACATATATCCATTGGCTGTTGTTGTTGAATTAATAGGGCCAATAGGGAACGCGCCTTGCGGCCCGGTAGTGCTGTATATCCACATATCTGCACCTACGTTGGCAACGTTAGCCCATCCTGGAGGAATACCTCCTGCGAAGTCCTCAGACCATATTATAGCAGGTTTTTTTGTGGGTGTCGCAGTAATATTAGCTTTCTTGTTAAAGTTTTTAGCATTCTGTAAAAAAGCTTTTTGAGTTTTCAACGTTTGTTTATTGTCAGGTAAACTTTTGGAGCTTACCGGTTGTAATTTCTGTTTTTGTAATTTTTGCTGTGCAAATGCACCAAACTGCCCAAACATTAAAGCGCTGATCAAAAGCGCTTTTACGGAAGTAATTTTTGTTTTCATAATAAGTAAGTTGGTTAAAGTTTAAAAAGTTAAAAGGTTAAAAGGTTATCAAGTATGTACAAAGAATTTTAATTATAAAAATCAGGTTGCAAAGGTATTTTAAATATTTGATATAAACAAAATAAAATTATTTTTTTTAAAAAAAGGTTAACATTAACTTTCTTTGCCTTTGTTTTTGATTAAATAAATCCACTTTGTAATTGCATAACCTATTTTGACAATAGTATAAATCCCAACTAAAATCATTAATAGGAGTTCAACATATGGGTTCATTTCAATGAGTTCAACCAAAAATATAGCTGCTAACAAAGGTAATATGTCTAATATGTTGTTCTCTGTTCCCATATTTAATAAATAATTGCTTGCAAAGTTATATTAAGTTTTTCTATTAACAAAAAAAGAGGGGCTGAGTTTTGATCCAGCCCCCCTGTTAAAAAATTATTTACCGGTATTAAGACCAACTTTGGTGGTAATAACCCTATCATCAGTCTCTACTTTTATGATATAAGCGCCTGATGGATAATTTGAGAGCTCAATTGCAAATTGATTTTTCGTCAAACCGCTATTATTAGTTAGATCCAAAACCAGGTTGCCAATAATATTGTAAACCTTAATTGATCTTACTTTTAGTTCATTACCCACATCAATATTTATAATACCGGTGGTTGGGTTAGGATAGAACCTGATGCTGTTAGCTGCATCAAATAGTTCGCTTACGCCAACAGGACATAAAGTTGTATCAATTTGAACCAACACTGTTGTAGCATCTATACATCCATTAGTGTCAGTACCTACTACTGTGTATGTAGTATTCACCGTTGGGAAAGCTGATACAACTGCACCTGTAGCAGCACTCAAAGAAGCAGAAGGTGACCACGTATAGCTAACGGCACCACTGGCAGTTAATGTCACTGAATCTCCGTTGCTGCCACAAACGCTACCAGGTGCCACAGCAATAACAGGTAGAAGATTTACAGTCACTGTTACAGTTGCCGATGTATCTACACATCCGGATGCATTGGTTGCAACTACATTGTAATCCCCGGAAGTGCTTGCATAGTAATTGATACCCGTTACTCCTGTAGGTACATTATTAAGCAGCCAATCGTAGGTAGTTGCAGGGTCAGAAACCAGCTCTACACTATCCCCACACAAGGTAGTTGAACCACCCGGTGTAATACTAATTATAAATAGAGGAGGTTCATTGATAGTAACAAATACTGCAGCGCTATCAGTACCGGCAGAATCCCAAATCCACACGGTATAAGTACCTGCACAAAGTCCCGTTGCTGTATCATTAGTTTGAGTAGTTGAATCATCCCACAAATATGTAAAAGGCCCTGTTCCACTTAAAACAGATACAGCAGCCTCTCCGTCACAAAACCCGTTACATGTAACATCAGTTATAAAAGTGATGGATACACTTACAGTTCCGACATTTACTAAAACACTGTCAGAAAATGTACAACCATTGATATCTGTTACATCTACGGTATAAGTCCCTCCCGGAATACTGTCAATTGTAGTAGTTGTATCACCCGTATTCCACGAATAGGTATAAGGAGGTGTACCACCACCTGCCAAAACAGACGCCGTACCAACACCTGCACCGGTAGTGTCATTTGTGGATGACATTACTGCGGTTATTGCAGTGGGTTGATTAATAGTAACCGTTGCAAGAGCGCTATCTCCGGCAGCATCCCAAACCCAAACAGTATGAGCACCGGCACAAAGACCAACTGCACTATCAGTAGTTTGCCCATCGGACCATAAATATGTGTAAGTGGGCGTTCCATCCATAGCAGCTACTACTGCCCATCCATCACATGGGCCATTGGCGTTATTACAGGTCGCATCTGCTGAATCTGTAATTGCAGCACTAAGAGGAGGAGCAAAATTAAGTCTTATAAAAGGTGTAAACGAACTTGTACCCCAAGGCGGCCCGCCAGGAGGCAAAGCCATAACGCTTCCGGTTGGCTGGTTATAGTCAGTTCCCGTAGCAAAAATAACATCTGACGCTCCATTGAGACTGGCTACAGAAGCATAATATATACCTGGAGTCAGGATTGGTTTATTTAATAAAGACAGGGGTATAAATCCTGTAGCAATATCACCAGCTTGTATGGTAAATACAACAGATGAATCTATTACAGTCGTTAAACTAACATCATAGAGTTTTGCTTTAAGTGTACCACCTGCAACAGTTGACCCCTGGAGAAAAACGGATATAGACCTAACTTCTTGTGTATCTACTATTTCAAAAGCAATAGCAAAAGCAAAGGCGCTCCCAGGACCAAACCAAACTCCATTACCTGTGTAATTACCATTATCTCTGGCAAATACAGTGTCAGATACACCAAAAGCACTAGATAATGTATCATTAGCTGGATTTTCATCAACAGAATCTGAACTTACGGTAAAATTCACTGCGTAACTGCCAATTGTTGAGGGAGTATAAGTAGTGGTTACAGTTAAAAGTGAATCTACTCCCGGCAATAATGTAAGAGGTGCACTATTCCCGGAAAAGGTGCCGGCACCTGTAACAGTAGCATTAAGTGTAACATTTGGCTGGGAGTTAACACCAGTATTATCGACTCTACCTTCAAAAGTTATAGGGAAAGCTTGAGTTAAAGGTATTAAAGAATAGGAAGTAGAAAATATTGAATTTAAAACAAGTTCGTTATTGAGGTTTATATCCACCACAATATCATCTATTAACCAATACCATGAATAGTCTCCCGTAAAATTGAATTTGATCACAATACTATCATTGCCAGCTGCAATGGATGAAATATCAATACTTTCTAATTGGCCATTAGCAGTTGAGGAAGCAAACCAGCTTGCTACTGAGGTATAAGTAGTTCCCCCATTATTACTAACAAATACTTCCGCAGCGCCACCAAACCCAGCTCGAAAATAATGGCTAAAAGTCAAACTAACCGAAGGAAGCGCAGAAGCGTCAATCATGGGTGTTATCAAATCAGCATTTTCAGCGTTGAAGTCATCACCAAAACCATCAGAATCAAAAAAAACAAAACCATTTGCTCCGGTTGGAGATGATAAAGTAGTTGCATCAGCAGTGCTGAATCCTGTCTGCCACAATCCACCAGGAGGTAAATTATCAATATTTGACCAAGTGCCAGGAATTCCTACAGCAAAATCTTCAGTGAAGATGGGTGCTACTAAAGTTTTGGGAGAAGATGCTTTAACTGCTTTTGGTGAAACATTGAATTGTTGATTAGCACTATTAAAAGATTTGGACAATGCTTTGGAACCTTTAAGCTGTAATTTCTGAATTTGTAAACTTTGTTGTGCATTCACACCAAACTGCACAAGCATTAAAGCGCTGATCAAAAGCGCTGTTACGGAAGTAATTTTTGTTTTCATAATAAGTAAGTTGTTAAATAGTTATCAAGGATGTACAAAGAATTTTAATTATAAAAATCAGGTTGCAAAGGTATTTCAAATGTTTTTTATTAGCAAACAAAAAATGTTTTTTTTTCTTTTTAAGTTGAAAATCTTTTTTTTCTTCTACTCAACAAAGCATAATAACCCTTATTTATGCAACGAAATACTAGTTACATCCGATCCTCATCCGCAAAGCTATAGTACCCGTTATCAGTAAAGATCAAATGATCAAGCACCTGGATTTCGAGTAGCTTTCCAGCCTCTATTAAATTTTTAGTTAAGCGTATATCAGCGCCACTAGGTTTTAGATTTCCCGATGGATGGTTATGTATCATGACAATTCCACTTGCCAGATGATCCAGGGCAAGCTTGAATATTATTTTTGGGTCTGTGATCGTACCCGATAATCCCCCGCTGCTAACAGGTACTTTTTTAATTATACTGTTGGACTTATTGAGCAGCAGCATCCAGAATTCTTCATGGTTATTATCCAACATCTGCGGTTTCATAAGCTCATAAGCATCTTTGGAGCAGGTAATTTTATCTTTTTTTTGAGGTGTGGAGTTTTTTCTTCTTCGTCCGAGCTCCAGTGCGCTTACAATACTTATCGCTTTTGCTTCACCAATACCTTTACTTTTCATCAGATCAGTCACCGATAATTTTGCCAGTTCATTCAGGTCGTTGTTTACCTTTTTTAGTATGAATTTTGCCAGTTCTACAGCATTCTGCGATTTGGTACCCGAACCGATCAGTATTCCAACCAATTCGGCATCACTCAGAGCGGCTTTTCCTTTTAAAAGTAATTTTTCTCTGGGCCTGTCTTCTTGTGCCCAGCTTTGAATGTTAAGTTTCGTGATGTGATTTTCTTCAGACATTATTAGCGCATAGAGCATGGCGCATAGCGCATGGCGCAAAGCGTCAATCGCCATGCGCTACGCGCTATAAACTATTAACAAACTTAGCCAATTTGGATTTATTATTAGCAGCTTTATTTTTGTGAATAATTTTTTTCTTGACGAGCTTATCCAGCGTAGAAGATACGTTGATAAACAGCTTTTCAGCCTCGGCTTTATCATTAGTTGAATTTAATTTTTTAACTAAGGTTCTTGCAGTCTTATGCTGATACCTGTTTTTAAGACGCCTTACCTGGCTTTGTCTTATCCTTTTTATTGCTGATTTGTGTGTTGCCATTTTTTTTTGTAACGATGCCCAAAGTCACAAAAAAACACCAGAAAATCTCTATGCTTGCGCATCCCACCGAATACTCGGGGGGGGTGTCTTTGTCTTTGTGGCGGGTTTTTTTGGCAAATTTACAATTATTTATTAGAAATAGATTCAGTATTTTTTTTTTTTTTGGATTTGGGAGTAAAAAATTATACCTTTGTTGTTTATTAATTTGGGCTTTAGTTTAATGTAGCGTGTTAAACTGTATCTTAGCTCTGTAAATGTACACGAAATTGATAAAATCGGTCCCGAGTACTCGGGAGCAATCGGCAAAAAGGCAAAATTGATAAAGTCGGCAATCGGCAGTCGGCAAAAAAGCAAAAAACAATTGCCGACTGCTCCCGAGTACTCGGGATGGACTGCCGACTGTGGACTGCCGACTTAAAGGTATTCAATGTGATTTTGAAAAATTATGCATTTTGCAACGTTAGTTTAAACTAAAGCCTTAATTTGTTATGTCTTATCGGTTATTATTTCATATCGTATTTCTAACATCTCTTATCATTGTAGGATCGTGTGCTTCGGTTAAGCCTCAGAAACACAAGAAGTACAAATTTGATGATGATCTGACTAATTTCAGACCCAGCTACCAGACTTCAGACACTGTATATCAAGCTGTTAATTTAATGTTCATAGATACCCTGATCATCCCTGAAAAGCATATTAATAGTTCTTTGGACGCTGTTCTTGGACGTATTTCAGAAAACAATAAAGATTTAAAGATCCCGGTTTACAGAGTGCAGGTTTTTTCAAATAAAGATAGAGAAAAGGCTAATCAAGCAAAACGGGATGTTTATCAGAAATTTTTGGATGTTGATGTTGACATAGATTGGCATTCTCCAAATTTCAGGGTAAGAGTCGGAAATTTTATTCACCGCCTTGATGCGCATAGAATGTATGTAGCGTTAAAGGATGATTTCAAAAATGTGCTTATTGTTCCGGAAAAGGTTAAAATAAGTAAAATTAAATAGTACTAAAAATGTTCTTCATTCTTTCGAAGCTTCTTTCTTTTTTATTAATGCCCATCACCTGGATCTTAGGTGTATTTATTTTTTCACTTTTTACTAAAAACACAAAGGGGAAAAAAACTTCTTTAAAGATAGGAATTATCTTATTACTATTTTTTTCAAATCCATTTTTTGTTAACGAGGCTTTCCTTTTATGGGAAATTTCTCCTACCAGGTTATCTGAACTTCAGGATGATTTTGATGTAGGTATCATATTGACAGGCGTTACAAATTCGCTAAAGTCCCCCCGTGACAGGGTATATTTCAATAAGGGAGCTGATAGAGTAATTCATACAATACATCTTTATAAGATGGGTAAAATTAAAAAAATTCTGATCTCCGGAGGTTCAAGCAGTATTATCGGCCCAAAAATTTATGAAGCCAAGTTATTAAGAAAGGTTTTAATTAATTCAGGTATTCCTTATAAGGCAATTATTATTGAAACAAGATCAAGGAACACCCGGGAAAATGCCTTATACAGTACGGAAATATTGAAAAATGGCCTCCCCTGTCCCGATTCACTTAGGAAATGTTCAAAATATTTATTGATCACTTCTGCTTTTCATATGAGACGAGCATTTGATTGTTTTAATAAGACGGGCTTAGATGTAACGCCTTTCAGCGTTGATTTTTATTCTAATGACAGAATGTGGAAGCCTGACCTGATCATTGTACCCAAAGAAAGCGCATTAAACAGATGGAGCGTGTTGGTGCATGAAATATTTGGATATGTTATTTATTGGGTGGTGGGGTATGTTTGATGGAAAATGGAAGATGGTTGATGGATGATGTTTTGATAGTTGAAAGGATTTATTGATTCAGTTGACATTATTAAGCAGGAATGCGATGAGTTTCATACTTCTCTTTGGTAATCGGGTCAGTGTACTCAGTCCACAACTCTTCTGATTTTAGCCTTAGTATTTTGTAATATAAA
>VRUD01000044.1:0-23613 GCA_019456305.1 Cytophagales bacterium
AAAGAACATAGGAAAAAGAAAGCAATTGATGAAATTTTAAATCAGTAAAACCAACCACCTTTTGTCTATTAGACCAATTTTTTAAACAAAATGATTTCCAAAAATTAAAATGGATTCCGATAACAGTTGGTATCCAAAGACCGAGTAAATTAATAGGGTATAATGGTGATATAGAGTTTTTTCATTTTGATGTTAATGCTTCCAATGATAATTTTAGCGGAGCAAAGCTAAAAGAAGATAGTGAAGTTGACTTTCATGCACATAGAGAACCTATGAATGTTGAATTGGCTCAAAAGCTTTCAAAAGCGACCTTTGATAAAAGCCAAACATTATTTATAGGAGCGGGCGTTCTTGGTTCTAAAATAATATCGCATTTTGGAAGATCAGGCAATATAAATTTAACTGTAATTGATAACGACAGCTTAGAACCACATAATTTAATAAGGCATATATTGTTTTATGAAGATGTAGGAAATAATAAAGCACAAGCTGTAGTTAAAAAAATAAAAAACTTTTACCGTTTTGATAGCCCTAAAAATATTGTAGTGCATGATATTAACGCTCTCGATCTTGAAAAGCAAATAACTTTTGAACATTTCTGGGTCGTTGATACCACAGCCTCATTGCAAGTACAAAATTTGCTCTGTACGTCAGATATATTTGATAGAAATAATGTTTGTAAAGCAGAGGTTGCTGATGAAGGCAATATTGGATTATTATATATAGAAGGTAAGCAACGGAATCCAAGGGTTGATGATTTGATATATCTCACATACTTAAAAGGTAAAAAGTATAACTTTATATCGAAATGGCTAAAGAAAGAAAAGCATAAACGAACAGGAGAGGAATATGATGTTGTTGATGTTGGGTTGGGTTGTAGTTCTGCTACATTGGTGGCTTCAGACGATTTAATATCAACACACGCTGCTTTTTTTTCAAGAATAATTAAAAGAGAATGGAACCGTGAAAATATTGGAAAATGCGGATTAATTTTTATCAACCATATTTCTGAAAAAGAATTAGTTACAGGGTGTACTATTAATGAAAAAGTTAACCCATTTACAGTATTAAAATGTGAAAATAAATCAGGTTGGAAAATTAGAGTAAAATACGAGGTAGCTCAATTAATTTACAAGCAAGTCAAAAAGGCAGGGAAAAAAGAAACAGGTGGAGTTTTTATCGGAATCGCTAACTATAAAACAAGAACCATTCACGTATTGGATCATATAGATGCACCACCAGATAGCAAAAGAGCAGAATCATGTTTTATAAGAGGGATTAATAAGTTACCTGAGCAGGTTAATATGATTAAAAAAATAACTGGAAATTTAATAGGTTATGTTGGAGAATGGCATTCGCATTCTATGGGGCTTGAAGAATTAAGCGGGGTTGATATTGAAGCAGTAAAAAAGTTGAAACCATTAAATGATGAAATTCCGATTCCAACTTTTTTTCTTATTATTGCTAATGGTAAGCTATTGCCTTTTGTTTTTGAATAAAAAGTAATAAATGAAATTCAGAATTTACGACATACTATCTCATTTAATACCCGGATTTTTAATTTATATTGCTGTTCTGTACACTCTGGGGCGTTCATTTGATCCTAAATTTGTTGTTCCAGCTACAGCAATTGCTTTTTTTGTAGGTTATTTCGTAAATACCATAGCAAGTTGGCTGGAAGATTTTTATAATTGGACATGGTGCGGGAAACCATCAAATAAATTACTTGAAGGAAAAGATATTTGGAAAGTAAGATTCTATCATTCAAATGATGCAAAGCGATTATTAATAGAAGAAGCGGGAAAAAAGACCCCTTCCAATGACGAGTTGTTCAGTATTGCAATGCGATACGCACATAATAGCAATAATCAGAGTGTACATGATTTCAACGCTAATTATGCCTTTTCCAGGGCAATATTGACAACTGTATTGATTTTTATAGTAATTGTTTTGCCAAAACATTTTCAAGAGCCATTTGCATATTGTCTTTTCATTCCTACACTCATAATCGTCTGGCTGAGAGCAAAGCAAAGAGGATATTATTACGCTCGTGAAGTGTTATCTACTTATTTGAAGATAAAGAAAGAGTCAAATTGATTTTTCCACTAACTCAATTTCCTTTGGTGTTAACCCATAAAGCCCATAAACCAACTCATCAATTTTCTTTTCTGCATGGTCAATAGCTCTTTGGAGTTGGGTACGTTGGGTTTCGTGTTTCAAATCAGTGCCGAATCTCACATGAAATTTGTTTGTGCTTCCGATGTAAATAATTTCTTTCTCTGGTGAATACACAATGTAAACTCCTCTTACATTCTTCTTTGCAGCAATGTCATTGAAAGAAATCAAATCGCTTTCTGTCAAGTCAGAATATTTTTTACTCAATATGTCAAGATGCTTTTTCATGCTGTTGCTCTTGTGTAGGCGTTATAATTTCCTCCCGGATAGTTTGAATAAATATGTTGGTAAACTGAAACTGTCTTTTCATTTACATCATCATCAGAGTAAGTTTTCATTGGCAGATTCAAAAGATAATCGTTAATCGTTTGCCAAATCTGTGATGAAATTTGTCTGCTTTCTCTCCATCGTTCAATTTTCAACTTTTCTTCTTTCAACTTTTTCAAAGTTTCAACGGCAACTTTTTTCACCTGCTTGATTTCTTCTTGTTCAAGTGCTTTTCCTTCTCTTAACAAATCGTAAATCGCCAAAGTTTCTTCTGAAAGTCCTTCTCTCATTGCCCTGCTTTCTTCTACTGTTAGGTCGTGGATGTAAGTGTTGAGATTGTCAAATGCCTTCAATGTATCCTCCAAACTTTTTCCTTTGTTGTATTCGTCAATGATTTCTTTATAGCGTTCATAAAATTTCATCCGTAACGGATTTTCTTTCAGCATTTGTTCCAATTTTTTTTCAACCGCTTGCGCCAAGTCAAAAACAACTGTGTTCTTTTTTGTTGTCTTGGCAAATACTGCACGCAGTTTATCAAGGTCAAGATTTGCAAGGTCAACATAAACTCCGTCCGGTTCACTTACTTTATCCGGATTCACTGAAACACTTTCATTCACCACTTGCTGTAATTGCAAAATGATACTTATAACATCAGCTTCCTTCACCTGCTGATTCAGTTGGTTGTAAATCGCTTCAATCGCATTGAACTTACGAATGAACGGCTTCACTTGTTCTTCTGGAAAAAGTGCATGATATTTTTTGAAAACTTCCCTCGCCATCACTTCAAACTTTGTCCGTGTAGTTTCATTCAGGCAAACACAATCTGTTGCTCGTTTTATTTTGCCAAGCTTCTCCATTGGTTTCACACCTGCATTGCTCAACTCATTCAGATTAAAACCTAACTCATTCAAGTATCCTTTCACCTGTCGGATTGCTTCCTTCAATTCTTCTGCAAGTTGCTCAAGCATTTCAACTGGTTTTCCTTCGTTATCGCTTCCGCCACCACCGCCTCCGGTGTTTCCTCCTCCACCAGTTCCTCCGCCATAAACACTGTATGCTTTTTCCAATTGAGTGTAAACATTTCCGTAGTCCACAATCAAACCGTTTTCTTTTTCATCATCATACACACGGTTTGCCCGTGCTATCGTTTGCATGAGTGTGTGTCCGTGTATGGGCTTGTCCAGATATACTGTTGAAACGCAAGGTACATCAAAACCTGTAATCCACATTGCACACACGATTGTAAGCCGGAACGGATGTTCAGGGTTTTTGAAATCTTTTTCTAAATCTCTCGTGGTGTCAGCCATTTTTCTCCGGTGCTTTTCAATATCCAAATTCATTTTTCTGAATTTGTTTATTTCATCTTGCTCTGAACTGATGATTACACACACTTCCGTTGCTTCCACTTTTTGAAGTTTACGTTTCAATTGCAACTCATCTTCTACATCGGCTGCTTTGTCAATTCGTTTTTTCAAATCATCAATGTATGGTTGCCAATATTTCATTATCAAATCATACATTCTCACTGCTGTTGGTTTGTCAAGCGTTACAAACATCGCCTTGCCCTGATAACCTCTTTCATTGAAATGCCAAACCAAATCTTTTGCAATTGCATCAAGCCGTGGCTCTGCTGTCAGTACAACATAATCTTTCCGAAAAAGATAAATGAGTTTTCGTTTTTGGTCTTCGTCTAATTCATCATTGTTCAAAATCTCAATCATCTTTTCATCCAGCTTCGGATTTTTGATTCCTAATTTTTTTCCTCTGTTGTTGTATAAAAGTTTCAGCGTTGCCCCGTCTTTGACTGAAGTCCTGAAATCATAAACTGAAACATATTCTCCGAAAATATTTTTTGTTAATTCTTCTTCTTCCTTAATGATTGGCGTTCCGGTGAAACCCAAATAAGAAGCATTTGGAATACCATTAAACCTCATGTTTCGGGCAAATGTGCCTGCCTGTGTCCGGTGTGCTTCATCAGAAATGACAATGATATTTTTCCGGTCAGTGATTAGCGGATACTCATTTTCTTTTTCAGGATTGATAGAAAACTTGTGAATGAGTGTGAACACATACTTGTGATTTTCTTTCAGCAACTCCCGCAAATGCTCACGGTTCTGTGCAACGGGTTTGTGTCCTTTTACTGATGAAACCGCACCTGCACCTGTGAAGGTATCATACAGTTGTGTTTCTAATTCACTTCTGTCTGCAACCAACAGAAAAGTATATGAGCCGCCAAACTTCCTATGAATTTTCTGACAGATGAAAACCATAGAGTAACTTTTCCCACTTCCTTGTGTATGCCAGAACACTCCAAGTTTTCCTTTCAGGTCTTCAATCGTTTTTACTTTCTCTAAAACTTTATTCACTCCAATGTATTGGTGGTTCCTTGCCATCAGCTTCACTACTTCACCACCGCTATCATCAAACAAAAGGAAGTTTTCAAAAATATCCATCAACTTTTCTTTCGCACAAATTCCTCTAAGCATCGTGTCTAAACTCACAACACCTTCTTCGTTTTCTTCAATCCGTTTCCACTCTAAGAAAAATTTAAACGGACTTGTTATCGTTCCAACTTTTGCATCTGTTCCGTTGCTGAGAATGATGAATGCGTTGCAATGAAACAAATGTGGAATGGTGTCTTTGTAGTCAGAAAGGTTTCCATCGTAAGCATGGCGAATATCACGGTAGTGTGCTTTCAATTCCATAAATACCAATGGAATTCCGTTCACAAAGCAAACAATGTCGGTGCGTTTGTTTCCCAATTCACCAGTAACTTCTAACTGTCGCACTGCCAGAAAATCATTGTTCAGGTAATCGTCAAAATCAAAAACACGTAGTTTTTTATCCTTCTCTAATTCGCCTTTGCTGTTTGTAAAACTTACCGAAACTCCCTCTGTGAATAATTGATATTTTTCTTTATTGATTCCGGCTAAAGTTTTGTTTGCCACTTTTTGTTCTATCTGTTCAATGGCTTGTGCATATGCAATCTCCGGCAAATCCTTATTGTATTGTTTGAGTGCCGCCAATAAATACCTTCTCAGGATTACTTCGCTTTTTGTTTCTCTGCCAAGCAATCCATTTGCACCAAATGTCTCATTCTTCCATGCATACACTACCTCCCATCCAAGTTCTTCCAAAACTTGTTGGGTTGCGGTTTCAACCAATACATCTTCTGAATATTCGTAGCTCGTTTATATAATGTTTTCTGATTTTAAATGTCCTAAATCTTCAAGATACTTTCCGGGAATCAAGTCAATGAAAATGCTTCTTTGATTTTTTGGAATCCAATTTCCTCTATTATTTTTCGGTAATACATCCAGTCCTCTGAAAGTAGGTAACATTTTTTCCTTGTTCTTGTGAGTGCAACTATGAACTGGCAAATTTCAACATCAGAAATATCAGAAGTATCTCGTGGCATTATGCCGTTGTTTGCTCCGACAATAAAAACAAATCCTGCCGACATTCCTTTGCATCCCTGATATGATGTTAGAAGAATTGAGGGCTGTGTTTTGTCAGGAATAATTTCCGGTTCTTCCGGTGGAAGAAATCTTGCTTTTATTTCTGTTAAAAGATTAATGTCAACTACCTTTTCCAGTTCCGCTAAAAGCAAATCGTTGTCTTCATCTTTCTTATTGAGCTTCGCAATAATTGAAATGATTTTTTCTTGCTGTTCAACAAAATCTTTTGGAAGTATTTCAATCATTGGCGTTCCTACTTCGGTCTTTTCAATAATGGTTTTGATTTCTTCGTAATTCATTAAAAAGTCAATCAGGATTCTCCAGCCCAGATTTGATTTGATGTTGTGAGAAAGAAAAACATACCCATCACAAATATTTACTTCACTTTTCTCTGATTGCTTGAAAGTGATATTTGCAAAATCTCCCTTCAAGTTTTTGAAAATAGGATTTAGGTATTGCCTTGCCCCAACTATTAAAATGGTTGGATACTCTTTGCCTTCTGCCCATGATTCCGCAATTTCCTCTGCTGATATTTCTGAAATTTTCTTCCGGATAAATTTCAGAACAGTTCTTATTGTTGTGATGTGTGCGGTTGTGATGTAAGGATATTTTTCATTCTCCGCATCTTTCAATTCAATGAAACATTCATATCGTTTTGGCACTCTGCCTTTCAGACCTCCTGCTTCTTCTGCTGTTTTCAGAATTGCATTGGTAGCATTCACTATTACTTCTGTGCAACGGCTGCAAAAAGGCAACTCAAATTTTTCATAATGTCCTGACTCAAATTTTTTTCTTAGGTGATGCGGTGTAGAAAATCTTGAATCGTAAACTGCCTGGTCGTCATCGCCTACAATTAAAATGTTTCCCTTCTTTTCCAGTTCATCAATAAATGCAACTTCAAGCGGATTAAAGTCCTGAAATTCATCAATCAATATCTGGTCAAAGACGGAAAGTATCTCCGGATCTCTTTGCAGTTCACGCCACATTCTGTAAACCGAATCGTTGAATGAAACGGTATTGTAATAATCGCCTCGCTTCAGATAGAAACTTATTTCATTACCGCTTTCATCCAGCATTTGAAATTTGTCGTCAAAGTTTCCGCACTCCACATTCAGATGTTGTGAGTCTTCTCTGATTATATCTGTGAGTTTGGGGTAAAGAAAAAAACCGCCTCTGCGTTCATGCAGAATTTTTTTACAGAACTCATGGAATGTTCTCACTTCCGCAAACGCACCTAATGAACCTGCCATATCGTTGCGAAGCAAGCGGATGAATGTCATGGCAATGTTTACTCCATCGGGGTTAAGTTTCAATATTTCGCTGAAAGTGTGTGTCTTTCCTGTTCCTGCTCCAGCAACAATTATTTTCTTTGGTGCTTTGGACTCAAGAATAGTTTTGAGAAGGATTTCTCTCTCTTCTTTTTGTGCTGCTATGGTTTCTTCCTTTGTCATATTTCAATCATGCCTGTCATTAATCTTGGCAATAAAATATCTCTTGCCTCTTTCAATAAACGGTTTTGATGTCTTAAATTCGTTATTAAGTCAAAAATTGGTTTCGCAAAATCTTCAAACTTTTTCGCAGTTATTTCATCAGGTAAAATAATCTCAAGGTTTTTCAAAAATTTAAAATGCCTTGCATAATGGTAGTTTGACAAATCAACATTCATCAATGAATGATAAAATAAATGTTGAGGCATTTTTTTGTTGTTAGAAAAAATTAATTGTGTTCCGTCAGCACCCCTTGCAAAAGGAAAATTCGCAAATTTAAAAATTCTTGTATGGTCGCCAAAGACAATTATTGGTAAATCATAATCAATCAACGCATCTTCATCATCTGTGTAACCAGCAATAAAATCTCGGCTTTGATCAATTATTGGAATTGCCCCGACATTTTTAAATTCTGAATTATTAATTTTTTTGCTTGATTTTACTTTCGCGAGTAAATCTCCAATCTTTTTTATTTCCCAACCTTTCGGTAATGATTCTTTTTCTTTCACAAACCACTCCTGATAAGTTATCTGCGTCAACTCCACCAACAGTTTTATCCATTGCAAATTGTTTTCAATCAAATCATCATAAGCAGAAAGGATGGAGGCGATTTTGCGTTGAATGTTTTTATCTGATGGTGCTTTGAATTTGTATGAACCAATTTTTGTAGGTGATGTGTGCCTTACTGTAGCACCTGAAGCAGAGGCAGCAATATAACTTTGATAAGTTTGCGTTCTTAAAAGCCAATAAATAAAATCCAAATCAAAATCTTTGTTCTTCAACTTCACTAAACCAATTCGTTGATTGTGCAAATATCTTTTTGTCGGAGAGGATGGAGCTTTCGCTGAGTATCCAAGAGTATCGCCTTCTTTGCTTAAGTCAGTCATTGTTACAATCACATCCCCATCCTCCAATAAATAATCATTTGGAAATTCCCCATTGTAGTATTTTAATTTGTCGGCTTTGAATCCCCCACTGATATGAAAATTTCCCGGAGTAAGCAAAATATCGTTTGTAGGTTCTTCTGAAAAAAACTCACCCTTAAAAGCCCAACCGTGCCTTATTGTGATAATATCATTCAGAGAATATGTTTCCCATCCCTTCATATCCCCTCCTTTTTAGTTCTTGCAATTTCAATTGCTTTGTTAAGTTTTTCGAGCAGGAGTTCGCGCGGTGGTAATTGCGTGAGGTAATCTGCAACTTTAATGTTGGTTTTGTGCAGTTGCATCAATTCAACGTGTTCGGGGTTTTTACCGCTGCAAAGTATCAAACCAATGGGGCTGTTCTCGCCTTCGAGGGTTTCGTGCTTTTCCAGATAACTGAGATAAAGTTCCAACTGTCCTTTGTAGCCGGCTTCAAACTCACCCAATTTTAAATCAATAGCCACCAGACATTTCAGCCTGCGATGGTAAAAGAGCAAGTCCACTTTATAATCGCGGTTGTCAATGGTAATGCGTTTTTGCCGCGCCAGAAAAGCAAAATCGCTGCCCATTTCAATAATAAAGCGTTGCAACTCGGCAATTATAGCTGTTTCCATGTCTTTTTCGGAATAGGTGTCTTTTAAACCTAAAAAATCAAGAAAATAAGGGTCGCGAAAAACCAGGTCGGGCGTTACTTTTTGTTCATTTTTGAGTTGCTGTAGTTCGTTTTTAATGGTTTCTTCCGGTTTCTTTGAGATGGCTGTGCGTTCGTATAGCATAGAGTTGATTCTTTCGCGCAACAGTCGTACCGGCCAACGTTCCAGTTTACAAATTTCGATATAAAATTCCCGCTTCAAAGGGTCTGCGATGTACAAAAACGACTGTATATGAGACCAGCTAAATTGTCTCGACAGTGTCGAGATAATTTGAAAATCCGGAAAAGTCTCGACACTGTGTAGACAATGTCTTAACTGTTTTTCACTCCAACCTTTTCCATATTGTCCGGTCAACTGAATAGCGAGGTTTTTAACAATTTCCTCACCATATCCTGCCCGTTCGTTATTAAGAACTTCCTCTTTGATTCGTTTACCAACATTCCAATAAAGCAGCGTTAATTCCGCATTTACTGTTACAGCAATACGGGCTTTTGCCTGTTCAATGATCTGCATTATATCATTCAACAATACAGATTCGGCTTTCTTTTTTATTTTTTTCATATCGCTAACTCTTTAAAATTATCAGAAATGGTTTTAGCTAATTGGTTTGCTTCTTTATTCAAATTATCCAGTCCTTCCTGAATTTCAGTTAAACGACCTTTGTAATCGAATCCTTCGTCTAATTGCAAACTCACTCCCACATATCTGCCTGGAGTCAAACTATATTCGCTTTCTTTTATTTCACCCAACGAAACGATTTTGCAAAGCCCTTCAATGTCCTGGTAGTTGCCATCCGGGAGCCATTCCATAAAATGTTTCCAATCATTAATCCCTTGCTTTGTGTGTTCGGAATATTCTTTTGTTGCTTCTGAAAAAATTATAATTGGTTTGTTCAACGCTGTGATGTTGTTGCGTAAAGTGGAAATTTGTTTTTTCTCCTCCTTCGTTAAAACTTCGGAGGATGAACCTTCTTTCTCATCAGTTTTCTTTTCAGCGCTCTTCTTTTCTGTTGCTGCAATTTCCTCCTGCCACTTATTTATAAAAACCGATGCCGCTTCAACAGGTACATTAAATTGTTTGAAAATGTTTTCAGCTTCCTGATGCTTAGCAGGTTTGTCAAACTTAATTTCTGTTATTACCTTAAGGTCAATATTCAAATCTTTTGCAGCATCATTTAACCCTTTTGCCAATGCTTTGTAATGTTCATGTATCTTTTCCAAATACTCATTCAGCATTTGCTGGTGTTCGGCAAAAGCATTTTGGTAAACATTCTTTTCTCCCCGATACAATTTTATAATCGTAGTCAGGTTCAGCAACTGACCTGGAGAAAAATCATTGATTGTTGTATTTATTTTTCTGAAAACATTTCGTGCGTCAATCATCAGAATTTTATCTTCGTTGCTTTTGCTTTTTCCTTTGTCTAAAAACCATAGATGGCAGGGCAATGAACGGGTATAGAAAAAATTATTTCCAACCGACACAATGCAATCAATATGCTTGGTTTTAATCAGTTTCTCTCTTATAGCTGCTTCGCTGTGTCCGGCATCGGTAGCGGAACTTGCCATAACAAAACCTGCTCTTCCGGTCTTGTTTAAGTAAGAATAGAAATATTGAATCCACATGTAGTTGCCGTTGTCGGATTTGGGCAAACCGAAAGGCAAACGCTTATCGGTCTTTACAAAATCTTTTCCCTTGTCAATCTTGCTTACATTGAAGGGAGGATTAGCCATTACGAAATCACATTTTTCAATCAGGTTGTGCGGGTCGCTATAAAAACTATTGCTCTCAATTATTTTTCCTTCAATGCCATGTATGGCAAGGTTCATTTTAGCCAGCTTGGTGTTGTTGGTCTTTTGCTCTGTGCCATAACATTTTATTGCTTCGTTCACTTCCTTGTTGCTGTGGTTGCGAACAAAATATCCTGTTTGCACAAACATGCCACCGCTTCCGCAAGCAGGGTCGTGAATAATTCCGTGGTCAGGTTCAATAAAATTTACAATCAGTTGCACCAAACTTGGCGGTGTAAAAAATTCTCCGCCTTCCTGTGCACCGGCTCCCTGCATGGAAAATTTCATCAGGAAGTATTCGTAAATTCTTCCGAACACATCGCCTGTTGCTTTCTTCACTGCATCCTTGTTGAACACACGAATGAGGTCATGCAACAAATCGCTTTCAAACTCCTGATAATTTTTCGGAAGAATACCTGACAAGTCGGGATACTCCGCCTCAATAAGTTTCATTGAATTGTTTATTTCGTTTGCGATGTCCTTGCTTGCCGGAAGGTTTGCCAGATAGTCATACTTGGCTTCTTTGGGAAGTTTCATTGCACCAACTGATAAAAAATCGTTTGCAGTTGCTTCCCGTTTTTTTCCTGTCCGTGGATTTACCGGAAGATTTTTTTCTACAATCGGTTTGGCTTCTTCGTATCTGTTCTGTGCAAAGCGAAGCAGCACTAAACCCAGCACAGGGTCTTTATATTCTGCTGCTGTCAACTTACTGCTTGCCCTGAGTTGGTCGGCTGCATCCCAAAGTTTGGTTTCTAATTCGTGTATTTGTTCCTGATTCATTTAATTGTAAAAGTTGGTTTCTAAGATACGGTTTTCAAATAAAGCGTTGGCAAAATTGGCTCTTTTGACTTTGCCCTTGTGTTGGCTTGTGAGGTTGGGGGCAAAGGCAAATGTGCCAATGTGGGCTGGCAATAGAATTTTAAAAATTTTTGTGCGGTGGGAAAAAAAATTAAAACACGAAGCGTTGGGCTGTCGTGTCGGAAAAAAGTCTGCCTGTAAGTTGTCGATATATTTTCCTGTCGTTTCGATAATTTGTTTGTCAGTTTAATGGTTGTTGTGTCGACTGTTACGCTTGCCCTAACTTGTTTATCTGTGAATCTGTGGCAATCATTAGAGTTTCTCATATATTTTCACCAGGTCACCTGCCAATTTTTTTTCATCAAATTTGCGAGTGTAGGCCCTACCTTCTTTCACCATCTTAATTGCCAAAGATTCATTGAAAAGAATTTTTATTATTGCTTCTGATAATTCAAGGGCATTACCGGGAGATATGTACAAGCTTGACGGACCGGCAACTTCTCCAAAACATGAGCCTTTCGAGGTGACTACGGGTACGCCACTATAAAGGGCTTCAAGAATGGGTATGCCAAAACCTTCAAACAGAGAAGGATAAATAAATAGTTTTGCCATTTGATAAATAGGTGGCAGATCAGAAAAGCTAATATTATCAATAAAAAGAACGCTATCTGACAATCCATTTTTAGCAGCATATTTTGTTAATTCTTTTTTATAAGGAGTAGGTTTACCAACTATCACTAAAGGTATATCATGCTTGTCTTTCAAAATTTTTAACGCCCTGAGAATAACAAGGGCATTTTTACGCTTCTCTATTCTTCCAACATTCAAAATATAATTTTGAGGCAGCTTATATTTTCTTTTTACTTCCTGAAGTTGATTTTCAGAATACGATTGTTTAAAGGCCTGGTCACAAGACTGATAAACCACTTCAATTTTACGGGGGTCTGTTCCATAAAATTCAATAATGTCACTTTTGGTCTGCTCACTTACAGCAATGATCTTATCAGCAACAGTGCAGGCATGTTTGCATTTAAATTGGTATATCTTTCTATCTATCCACGGATACAATTCCGGATGTCTTAAAAAAACAAGATCGTGAATAGTTACTACAGACTTCAGTTTAGCTTTACCGATCCCAACCGGCAATTCATTTGTAAGCCCATGATATATGTCACATGGAAGCCCCCCTAAATCCCCCCGCCTGTCCCGATGCAATCGGGGAAGGGGGGACTTTGCCATACCTTTTTTCCCCTGTGGTGGATATTGATTTTTTCCGACTAAACGTGCCAATGCGAACGTTCTCCAATAGCTCCCCCACCAGTCCCCCCTAAATCCTCCCGGACTTTTCCATCCCCCTTCCCTTCCTGGTTTGAAAATTGAATTAATAGTTCTTATAGTAATATTTGATCTTTCAATTAAGCTGGCAATTTGTTGGGTAAGGTCGTGCCCGTTCCCGTTCCTTACCTTTACAACAGGGGAGTAGAGTATGTGTTCATTATCAGGGTAGTATTTGCTTAGTATATGTATAACAAAACGGCTATAATTTCCAAGCCCGGTAAAATTGGTAAAAACCCTTTTTGCATCAAATCCAATTCTCATGATACTAATAAAAAAATGCTAATATACGAATGTTCCCTAAGCTGGCGTAGCCAGAACCAAACAAGTTATTAATCAACAGTCGGCAATCGGCAGTCGGCAGTCAGCAACATTGGCGACTGTGGACTTGTTTCAGAATGTATAAAAATATTCTGCCAAAATATGTCAGAAGTAAAAAAATTAGACACTAAAGGGTGATCACCCGTAGGGTGAAATACTAATGATACTAATAAAAAAAAGTATATACTAAGAAGCAGAATAAAAATATTTGTATCATTAGTATAAATTAGTATATTAGCATTATACCCTAGTTGTGTAAAAATGCTTATTTTTGTTTCGTATATGAAATTCGGAGTAGTTATTTTTCCCGGTTCCAATTGTGATGAAGATATGGTATATGTGCTTGAGCATATATTGCATCAGGAGGTAGTACGTCTTTGGCATAAAGTTACAGACCTCCGTCAATTTAAGCGGGAGGATCTAATTGTTTTACCGGGAGGATTTTCTTATGGTGATTATTTGCGTTCGGGCGCTATTGCCAGATTTTCACCCGTTATGGATAGCGTTATTGAGCATGCTCAAAGGGGTGGTTATGTACTTGGGGTTTGCAATGGATTTCAGATCTTAACCGAAGCAGGTTTATTGCCCGGATCATTGCTGAGAAATACCGGTCAGAAATTCGTTTGTAAGAACATCTATATCAAACCGCAGACCAATGCTGCTTTGGTCACAGCAAAACTCAATCTTAATAAAGCATACAAAATACCGGTTGCTCATGCTGAGGGCAGGTATTACGCTGATAAAAGAACATTGAAACAACTTAACGAAAATGATCAGATCATTTTCAGGTATTGCGATGAAAATGGTGAAATTACAAACCTGTCCCGCCTGTCCCCCCGAGTAGAGACGCCCAATTTGGGCGTCTCTACTCGGGGGGGACAAAGTCGGGGTGAGACAAACCCAAATGGTTCATTAGAAAATATTGCCGGCATTTCCAATAAAAGCAAAAATGTCTTTGGTCTTATGCCACATCCTGAAAGAGCTGCTGATAAAGTTCTTGGTAATATTGATGGTGTGGCAATTTTTGAGTCAATTTTATCACAATGAAAGAAGTAAGACGAATAAGATACTACATCTTCCTGCGCGATGTATTTGTACTGGCTCTATCTGCCTTTGGTGGTCCTCAGGCTCATTTGGCAATGCTCTTCAAATTGATGGTCACTAAGAGGAATTACCTCACGGAAGAAGAGTTGATAGAGTTAAATGCTCTGTGCCAGATACTGCCCGGGCCAACTTCTACACAAACCATTACAGCAATTGGCTTTAAGATAGGCGGAGGATATTTAGCTTTCCTTACGCTGTTAGTTTGGATAACGCCTGCAATAACGATTATGACAATAGCTGCTATCAGTATTTCGCTTTTAGAGAAAAAAAGTATGTCGCTGGAGTTTATGCGCTTTATTCAACCAATGGCTGTTGGGTTTGTAGCCTTTGCAGCTTATAGAATAAGCGCCACAGTTATTCATACACGGACAGGGGTGACCCTAATGGTAATTGCTGCTATTTTATCATATTTCGTCAGATTGCCCTGGATCTTCCCTTTATTAATATTGATGGGAGGAGCTGTAACTGCCTTAAGGTATCATGAACAGCCAATAGTAGAAAAAGAGAAGTTAAGAATTGAATGGTCAAATTTTATTTTATACGCTTCTATCCTTATCGCAATTAATTTGATCATAGTAATAACACCTGGTTTTTTACCAGTCAGATTATTTGAGAACTTTTATCGGAACGGAAGCTATATATTTGGTGGCGGACAGGTGCTGATCCCATTATTTTATACAGAATTTGTATTGGCCAAGGAATATTTGACTTCTCCGGAGTTTCTTTCCGGTTTTGCAATGGTGCAAGCTGTTCCGGGGCCTTTATTCTCATTCAGTTCATTTATTGGTGCATTATCAATGCAAAACTATGGAATTCACGGACAGATAGCTGGAGGGTTGATCGCTGCAGCAGGTATTTTTTTGCCCGGCACTTTTTTGATCTTTTTCGTGATTCGATTCTGGGAACAGCTTAAAAAGTATAGAATTGTAAGAGCATCATTGGAAGGGATCAACGCTGCAAGTGCAGGATTGGTCACTGCTGCTGCTATTTTGCTATTTCACCCTCCCAATTCTCCAAAACCCTTCTTTGAGCAATTGATGGATAATATTACCAACATTTTAGGTATTACCAACATTTTAATAGTTATCGGTACATTCTGTCTGTTGATGTTTACAAAGATACCTTCGCCTTATATTATTCTTGCGGGCTTGCTGGCAGGATTTGCGTTTGATTATTTTTATTAATACTAGTGTAGCAACAATTTAATTACGCAATATTGTAATCATAAAATATATTATTTCATTGTTCAATTGTTAAGATGGTTATATGGCTTTATGGCAACTAAATTGCCAGCAATTAAGCAGCGAGTTTAAACCTATGAGATTAGTAACTCTTTCAGCTAATCACAAACCATTTAACCATATAGCCATATAACTATTTGTTGATTAATAACGAAAGAATCTATTTATTACTAATTAATGTTGCAAAACTAAATTGTTGCTACACTAGTGTCTTGTCACGCATGAATTAACGGATTTGGTGTCAGGTGGAAACACCTGACACCACAAGTGCTGTCAGGTGTTTCCACCTGACAGTTGACGTTTGACACGACACTAGCGGGATTAATGTTTTCTTCCGGGCAAGTTGTAGTTGAGCTTAACAGTAAAATAGGGAAAAATATTATGATAAGGTAAGAAATCCAAAAACCATTTCTTTTTATTGTCTTCTAAATCTTTCTGATCAAAAGGTTGGCCTTGTTCCTCGTATGGTTGATCAGTTATTTTGTAATCAAAGAAGGTTCTTGAAAATTGCAGCCACAAGTCGAATTCCATATTCAAATTTTTTTTGTCGTTGAAATAAAATTTTACTTCAGGGCCATGCTGTAATGTTATATGATGCAGGTAAATTAACAATTTTCCTGACGGGATGAGGGTGTCGTTCGTATTCATGCCGGCTTTATTTCTTTTGTTTTGATCAAAATACCTGTAGCCTAACTCAACTGCGCATCTATTGTTTTTATTTGCCGGGAAAATTTCCTTTTTAATGCTCAGTGATATATCATAAATAATGGTTGTATCTATTGGGCTTTCTGTAAAAGCTTCCCAATTTAACCAGCCAATTCTGTTTTCTCTCCTGAGAAATTCTAACTCAATAGAAGCGCTATTGGTGAGTTTATAGTTCATTAAATGTGTCATCAAAAATATTCTGTTAGACCTGTTTTTATCCTGCTGGCTTGCAAAATTCCTTACCCGGTAGGTCACCCAAAGGCTGTATTTGCCATTCCAGCTAAATTTTCCCATAGTCCATTTAAACCCCGGTTCGTACCTCAAAATTCTTTCTTTGAAATTTTCTGCGCTTTGACTTGGTTTAATAAATACCATATGTTTAAAACTTCCCGAAACCATTAAATATGTTCTGAAACGTTTATTCCATTGAGTTTTATAAGTTATTTCACCGGCATACAAAAGCTCATCTTTATCCTGATCATTTTTTTCACTTTCGGTATCAACTCTGAAGAGCTGCGAAATGGTATTTAAAGATATCGTGTGTACTTCATTGAAGCGATAATCTAAAAAATATTTCCAGGTAGTGGTTGATTCTTTTATATCTTTAATTTTTTCTTTTACGACTGCTTCTTGAAATTTGATTGTATCAAGTCCAAGGTTATTTTCCAATCCATAAATCCGGCTTCTTTGTTTATAAATTAATTCTAATGATGAACTAAGCCCGCGGCCTGACCCACTCCCGGGTACTCGGGAGTGGCGGGTGTCAGTATAGATAATCTTCTGGCTTAGCTCTATATTACTCTGATTGTAAAATATGCTTTGTTTTATTGACGGATTATCAATAGGCGGATTGGCTCTATAATTGAAAGAGCGGCTTGGTAGCTTAATTATATTATTAGATTTTAATATTAAAGACGGGGTAATTTGATAGCTAAGGTCTAATTGGGATGTGATAGTATCACTAACAATTTGCCGGATGTTATTTAGAAAATAGTCTTCTTTGAGCAGGGATGTATATCCTAAATTAAGTTTTAAATAAGCATAAGGGTTAAATATCTTACTCAGAGACCCTGATATTGTGGCAACCCTGTTTCTACGGGGAAAAATGTCTGCCCTGTCATAGAGCAGCTCCAGGACAGAATTAAAAGATTTGTTGGGATTTGTATACAAATATTTAGTATATATACCTAAAACAAGTCCATTATCGGTGATGTTGTTCCTATGATCTGAGAGAAATCCTAACTTAAACTGGTTAATAAAATAATGTGTAAACCTTACACTACCTGCCCGCAAGTTTGCAGGGGAAGGTATTTGGTTATTAATTCTAAGGTTTGCTGAAAAACCAGCGATTCGGGTATTATTAGCTGCAAAATCATTTACTTTTAATTGCTGAATTAGAGCAATATTATCTTTTAGAAGAAGCAGATAACGAAGATTTGCAATATTATCTTGTTTTACATACCTGCGCAATGCCTCGTTGTATTCCCAATCATTACTGAAATGATAGCTTATTTTTTGCACTTCTCCTAAAAAAACTCTACCCGATAACGAATTTTTAAATGCAAATGAATTAATGCCAATCCGGTTTGAATTGGAATTGAATATTAATAAGGAATCGGTTTCTGTATATGCCTTAGCGTTAAATGCAATTATCACCGGCAAAAAGACAAGATATATACTAATGTTTTCTTATTCTAAAATAATTTTTTTAATAATAGTAAGGTTCTTATAATCCGTTATTTTCACAAAGTAAACCCCGTTTTTTTGTTGTGAAAGATCCAGGTCGTAAGTATTACTATTAAAAATTGGGGTAATCTTTCTAACAACTTCTTTTCCATAGATGTCATAAATATTAACAAAGTATAAAGTGTTTTTGTATGGGAAAGTGATCGTTAATTTATTTCTTATGGGGTTTGGATAAACGTGTACTGTATGCAGTCCTGGCTCATTTTCATTGAGCCCTATGAAGCCTATATTCACAGATAAACTAACAGTATTTCCAATACAGCCCATGCTATCTGTTTCAACAGCAGTGATCAGCCCAATACCGGTTGTCCCCCACTGAATGTTGATGCTGTCAGTTAGATTTCCACTTACTAGATTTCCTCCGGTAACCGACCAATTATATATTGAACCTGAATTATATGGAACAGAATAATTCTCTATGGTATTTTCACTTACATTTACAGAACCAATGATGGCGCCTGTTATCGTATTACATAAAATATTAAAACCATTAGTTAGTGTTACGATACCATCCAAATTATCAAATACATTTACATCCCAAAAACCGGTTTGAGCATTTGTAGGGATGGCAAACAAGGCATCTAACAAGGTATCGTTGCTTACATTAAAGAAGGTTGAATTAATGGTAGCGCTGTCCTGATTGAACCAAACAGAAAAGCTCCCCTGAGTAAAATTAGTATTTTGTCCTGAGATACTGACCCATAGTGAGTCTCCTTTATATGCCGTGTCGGGTGATACAGCAATAATTAATGGTGTAGGTTTAGCAATGATATAAAAACCATTGGTTTTGGTAAGAATTCCATCAAAATCGTCAAAAACGTTTACATCCCAAAAACCGGTTTGAGCATTTGTAGGGATGGCAAACCAGGCATCTAACAAGGTATCGTTGCTTACATTAAAGAAGGCTGAATTAATGGTAGCGCTGCCCTGATTGAACCAAACAGAAAAGGTACCGCTACCCTGAGAAAAGTTGGTATTTTGTCCTGATATGGAAACGGTAAGGGATTGGCCTTGTGAAGCGCTATCAGGCGTTACTGTTGTTAAAGTACCACTACCCTGTGTAAAGTTGGTGTGTTGACCTGATATTGAAACAGTAAGAAAATGTCCCAGGGAGGCATTATCAGGACTTAGACTATTTACTGGTTGTGCAAAAATGCTTATAGAAAAAAGTATGCTAATCAAAATTAAGCAATACTTACAATCAATTTTATTTTTTGCCAATGTATCAAACGCTATTGCGTGTGCCATAATTAAAAGAATTATTTTGCAAATGTAAGAAAATATTTAATTGTGTGCAAATATACAATAACTTAAACAATAATAATTTATTTTGAGACATATTTCTTCCTCAAAACAGATGCTTCCTCTGCGGTAATCTTTTTATCAATAACTTCCAAACTATATACAGCATCTTTAATCAATTGATCTTCAATGCTTACTTTATTTTTATTTGCTTTAATTTCTATGTCTGATAGCCATTCTTTGGTTTTGGAAATTTTAATTATAATTTTTTTGACCTCATGATGCTGAATACGCTCAAGGAGCTTATTGATCTTTGCGCTTAATATCGTAGTTAAAAATGTGATATATTTTGGATTGTCTCTGCTGGTATCCCATTGCCTGAGTACTTTATAGGCATCATCAACTTTTCCTTGATTAAAATAAACTGCAGCAAGGTTCAAAATTGACTCTTCAAAAACCGGTGATATACTCAATGCTATCTGGTAATATTTAATGGCTTGTTTATGATTACCTGACAGTTCATGACAAGTAGCTATATTGTTTAGCACATGAATGTGATAGGGATGCACAAAAGAAGCTAAATTAAAATTATTAAGCGCTTCGGTGATGTTATTCAGATTAAAATGAGCTATACCCTTGTACCATAATATGGGAGTACTCATAGGATCAAGGGTGTAAAAATTACTTTGAGCCTTATCAATTTCTTTGATCATTAAACTCCAGTTGTTTACTGATCGTGCTTCAAGCGCTTTTTTGGTATGATATTCTCCATAAATTCTGGTAGCTGCAATATATGTTGAAAAAGATGTGATTGCTATAGTAAGCAACATTAAGAAACGATTGTATTTAGAAGCAAGTTGTTTTCTTTTGGGAAATAATGCATTATATTTAACAGTTACTATTGCTGACATAGTTAAAAATAAGATCATGGGAAAAATTCTTTCTTTAGGAAAACTAAAGAATGATATAATCATAAAACCCGTTATGCCAAAGAACATCAAAAAAGCGACAAAACTTTCTTCTTCACCTAAAATAATTTTGATTATATAGTAAATGAGGAGAACATATACTAAAATATAGCAAACCAATCCTGCAACTCCGTTTTCAGCGAGAACCCATAAAAAATCATTATGCGGCCGTTGATAATGTGTTAATCCTATCGATGACCTTAGGTTCCCGGTTCCGTAAGAAGGGATAATAATTTTCCAGTTTCCTGAACCCACTCCCAATACCGGGTTTTCACGTACCATTTGAAGAGATTTATTCCATAAAAGTAGTCTTTCCTTTATGGTTTCGGAGTATTCGTTCCGGGTTTCATTATAGTGGAGTGTAGAAATAATTTTTATTTTGTATGATTCCCAGAAGTTGGTTTTTGATATTATCAGGAATGTGACCGTAATTATTGCAATCACAACTAAGAAGGTAATGCTTTTAATAGTTTTGAAATTTTCAGATATTACCTGTATTGATTTTCTTAACCTGATAGCGGATAGCATGAATGAAAGTAAAAAGGAAACAAAAAATGCAAACCACACTGATCTTGTTTGGAGAAGTAAAAGTTCAATCAAAACTAATACTAAATTAATAATACAAAGCCGTTTCCATATTTTATTAAATCTAAATATTCCATAAATGATAAATGGAATTGTTAAGAAAAGGGTTAGGGCAAACAGGTTTTTATGGGCTAATGTAGAAGTGATGGAATGCTGACTTTCAAAAACATTAAAAAGTTTGGTAGTAGAAAAAAGTAAATAAAATTGATAGAGGCCAATTGCAGATATGATCAATGTTGAAATATTTATGGCTTTAAAAATTTGGGTTATAATATCTTTACCATTTTCTATGAGCAAGGTAATAATCACAAAAAATATGAAAAGCGTAAATAATTTAAATAGCTCATATATTCCTTCTGAAATATTAATTGCTTTTAAAAGTGAAAATCCTGAAACAGCCGTAAACATTAGAAAAGCATAAAATATTTTTTGTTGTAAAATGGGGGTATGAGTAACTAATTGATCATTTACTTTTTTATAAATTAATAATAATAAAGATAGCGTAAGAAGTACTGCCAGGATAAAAAATCTTGGCGTCAAAACCGGGTCAAGGGCTGATTGAAAATATACTAAGGGCAGTATTATGAATGTTACCCCTAAAAAGACTACGGGAAAAACAGGTTTTGATTTGTTCATAATAAAAATTAAATTTGGAAATTAATAAAAAATATAATGAAAAAGCAAATTTCTAATATAAATACAGAATACGGCTGGCTCAACACAGACAAGTCATATTCCATTAAAGATTTAGCAGGCAAGATCGTTTTGCTCGATTTTTGGACCCTTGGATGTATCAATTGCCAGCATATAATCCCTGATCTTAAAAGATTGGAGGATGAATACAGTAAAGAGTTGGTAGTAATAGGCGTTCATTCGGCAAAATTTACTTCAGAGAAAAAAATAAATAATATCCGGAAGGCAATTTTAAAGTTCGGTATAGAACATCCTGTGGTAAACGATGCTGACTTTAGGGTATGGAAAAGCTATGGTGTAAGGGCATGGCCTACTGTAGTATTGATTGCACCGGATGGAAAAGTAATCGGACAGAGTGCAGGAGAAGGTTTTTATGAAATAATTAAAGAAAATATTGACAGGTTGATCAAAGAGTATGGCGATCAGATCAATAGAAACGTTATTGCTTTTCAATTAGAAAAAGAAGAAAGATCAATCCTGAGATTTCCTTCCAAAATGATCAGCCCCCCTCTAACTCCCCCCAAAGGGGGGAGAACTGCCCACCCCCTAAACCAACCTGATGGGAAAAGCGGTGGCAAAATCCCCCCTTTGGGGAGGACGATGTCCAGTGGACATCGGGCCAGCCCTGTGGGAGGGGGGGCTGTTATCTATATTTCAGATTCCGGGCACAATAGAATTTTAAAAATAAATAAAGAAGGCAAGATTTTAGAGATCATTGGGAGTGGAAAAAAAGGTTTTGATGATGGCGGTTATGTTCAGGCTACTTTTTATGAACCACATGGTTTGGCGTTAAAAGACCAAACCCTTTATGTGGCAGATTCAAAAAATAATGCCATCAGGAGGATAGACCTGCAAAATAAAAAGGTAGAAACTATTGCCGGAGATGGAACATTGGGAAATTATCCCGAGCACTCGGGATGGAATGTGAACGTAAAGCCCAACAGTCCCTGGGATCTGTTGATTGAAGGAAATGATATGTATATAGCCAATGCGGGTAATCATCAGATTCTCAGGATGGACTTGTCTAATAACCATGTTTATCGTTTTGCCGGAAGCGGCAGAGAAGCACTAACCAATGGCAACCTGGAAGAATGTGCATTCAACCAGCCAAGCGGTTTGACTAAAATAGGAAACATCCTTTATGTAGCAGATGCAGAAGCAAGCGCTATCCGGGCTATCAATTTAGAAGCCAACACAGTAAAAACACCATTTGGTAAAGGCCTTTTTGAGTTTGGGGATAAAGATGGTAATGTAGAAGAGGCATTGTTACAGCATTGTGTTGGTGTTGCCAACAAAGCGGGTAAAATATATATTGCCGATACCTATAATGGTAAAGTAAAAATTTTAGACCTTGAGAAAGGAAAAATATCAACATTTATAGCCGGCCTGAATGAACCGAATGACATAACATTCATTAACGATGAAATGTGGATCTCCGATACGAATAATCACAGAGTGATAAAAGTGAATATGGAAACAAATGAAAAATCGATTGTTAATATCAAATAAAATATTTATTAAAGAAATATTTTGAAATTAAAAATTGTATTCGTATTTTTGGGCAAAATTTGTCCTGAAATAATATTCTATACAATTTATGGAAACGTTTGGTGATCTGATCAGAAAATTAAGAGAAGAAAACGGCTTGCCGCTGCGAAAAGTTGCCGCAAATATCGATATTGATCCATCTACTTTAAGTAAAATTGAAAGAAATGTCAGGCATGCTAATAAAGATATTATAGAAAAATTTGCCGCTCTATTCTCAATAGATAAAAAAGAGTTGTTAATTGCTTTTCTGAGCGATAAAGTTGCATACGAGCTCATTAATGAAGATTGCAGCAAAGATGTTTTGGAGGTAGCTGAAGGAAAAATTAAATATATAAGAAACAAAAATTCAAAGCAGGGGGTGTTGAATTTCTAGTACTTAGTTGCAAAAGTAATAGTAATTAAAGGGCTTTTTTATAATATACTTAATTATTTAATGTCATTCGCTTTGCTGTTATACAATTGTAATACGATTGTATAACTACTGAATGGCCATTGAATTACCATTGAATTACCATTGAATTACCATTGAATTACCATTGAATTACCATTGAATTACCATTGAATTACCATTGAATTA
>VRUD01000044.1:23713-35580 GCA_019456305.1 Cytophagales bacterium
CTAAGGTTAATAAGAATGCAAGATACAACTACCACCAAACAAACCCCCTTAATGAAGCAATACAATGCCATCAAGGCAAAGTACCCTGGCGCCTTGCTGCTTTTCAGGATGGGGGATTTTTATGAGACTTTTGGTGAAGATGCCGTCAAAGCGAGCAAGATACTTGATATCGTTCTTACAAAAAGATCAAACGGGGCTGCATCCAAAATAGAACTGGCAGGATTTCCTCATCATGCTTTGGATAACTACCTGCCTAAACTTGTAAGGGCAGGACAGCGCGTTGCTATCTGCGATCAATTGGAAGACCCAAAGATGGCAAAAGGCATCGTAAAACGCGGGGTTACTGAGCTGGTTACCCCGGGCGTTTCACTCAATGATAATGTACTTGACGTCAAGCAAAACAATTACCTGGCAGCAATTTATTTCGGAGAAAAATATTCCGGCATTTCATTTTTAGATATTTCAACAGGTGAATTTTTAACATCACAGGGTGACGATACCTATATTGATAAGCTCCTGCAAAGCTTAAAGCCCGCAGAAGTTCTTTATAACAAATCTCAAAGGAAAATTTTCCAGCAGAAATATGCTGATAAATACCATACCTGGCAGTTGGATGAATGGGTCTTTCAACATGACTATGGATATGAAAAGCTTATAGATCATTTTGGCACCAAATCGCTGAAGGGATTTGGTATTGAGAAACTTGAAGCGGGGATCATATCTGCAGGAGCCATTTTGCATTACCTTTCTGAAACCGAACATCATAATATAAAGCATATTGCAAGCATTGCCAGGATTGAAGAAGAACGTTATGTCTGGCTCGACAAGTTTTCTATAAGAAATCTGGAGCTTCTTTATTCCATGGTCGAAGGAGGCGTACCGCTTATAGATATTTTAGACCAGACCGTAACCCCTATGGGCGCCAGGTTAATGAAAAAGTGGATCGTGCTGCCTTTAAAGGAAAAAGCTGCAATAGAGGAGCGCCTGAAAACCGTGGAATCCTTTGTTAAAAATAAGCGATTACAAGAAGAAGTATACCTTGATCTGAAGCAGATCGGAGATATTGAACGGTTGATCTCTAAAGTGGCCGTTAACAGGGTTAATCCCCGTGAAATGGTGCATCTGAAAAAAGCCTTGGACCACATCCTGCCCGTAAAAAATATTTTAACAAAAAGTAAAATCCCACATCTGAAAAAACTTGCCGGCCGGCTTAATTCCTGTGACTTTTTGCGTAAAAAGATCGGGAATGAATTAAAAGAGGAAGCCCCCCTTCTCACCAACCAGGGAAATATATTCAAGGATGGGGTTAATAAAGAGTTGGATGAGCTAAGGAAGTTAACTTATTCCGGAAAAGAAACCCTGGTCCAAATACAGGAAAGAGAGCGTAAACGTACAGCAATACCATCACTGAAAATAGCTTATACTAAAGTGTTTGGCTATTACCTGGAAGTAAGCAACACACATAAATCCAAAGTCCCTACGGATTGGATCAGAAAACAGACGCTGGTAAACGCTGAAAGATACATTACCGAAGAATTGAAGGAATATGAGGAGAAAATATTAAATGCCGAAGAAAAGTTCATAGAGATTGAGCAGCGTCTTTTTGATGAACTGGTGGTAAGTGCACAGGATTATGTAACGCAAATACAGCAAGTTGCCAGGACGCTTGCAATTATTGATTGCCTCCTATCCTTTGCAAAAATTGCGGTCAAAAACAATTATATCAAACCTCAAATAATAGAAGCCCCCCTAAATCTCTCCCGAGTACTCGGGATTGATATTAAAAACGGCAGGCATCCCGTAATAGAGCAGCAGCTCCCCCTTGGTGAAAGCTATGTACCCAATGATCTGTATCTCGACAATGATACGCAGCAAATTTTAATTATTACCGGGCCAAACATGGCAGGCAAATCCGCATTGCTGCGTCAAACAGCTTTGATCGTCTTGATGGCCCAGATGGGGTCGTTTGTCCCTGCCGATTCTGCCAAAATCAGCATCGTTGATAAAGTGTTTACCCGTGTAGGCGCTTCTGATAATCTTTCGGTGGGGGAATCAACCTTTATGATCGAGATGATTGAGACCGCAAGTATTCTTAATAACCTCAGTGACAGAAGCCTTATCTTAATGGATGAAATAGGCAGAGGCACCAGCACTTATGACGGTATTTCTATTGCCTGGTCTATTGTAGAATTTCTTCACAATCATTCCAAATACAGGGCAAAAACACTTTTTGCTACACACTATCATGAGCTAAATCAACTGACAGATGATTTTTCAAGGATAAAGAATTATAGTATTTCCGTAAAAGAAGCCGGCAATAAAGTGATCTTTTTAAGGAAATTGGTAGAAGGAGGCAGCGAACATAGCTTTGGAATACATGTAGCTCAAATGGCAGGAATACCAACAGGTATAGTCTTACGGGCCAATGAGATCATGCATCACCTTGAAAAAGATAAGATCAGCGAAGATACTGAAGGCCCGTCCCGACAAAGTCGGGACGAAGTTACGAACCCTAACCTCCGGAAGAAGACCGGAGAAAAGCTGCAAGGTGTTCCCAAAGAGAACTATCAGCTACGTTTGTTTGATGCCAAAGATCCCCGCTATGACAAGATAAAAGAACTTTTTGGGAAGCTTGATGTCAATGCTATTGCTCCGATTGAAGCGTTATTAAAATTAAATGAGATAAAGCTGATAATAGAAGATAAGAATGAGCATGGCGCATAGCGCATAGAGCAAGGGGGCATAGCGCTGAAAACGTTTCAGTGCTTTATGCAGGCGGGGAAATACGAGTACGTCTTTGTCCCCCGCTACAAAGCTAATACGAAGATACAAAGTTTCAAATACGCTATGTCCCCCCGCCTGCATTAAAGCACTTGTTAGCAGCATACCGTTCTTTTTGTCTGTCGTTAAGTTGTTAATTCAATTTCAAACTGTCTGCCGTTAAGTTGTCCAGAAATTTTTGTCGCTGTCTGCTCGTGAATAGAAAGTTGTCCGTAGTCAAACTCTTTATGATGATTTGGACAAAGCACAATTAAATTTCCTAAAATACTTTGTCCAAGTTTTGCAACAGATTTGATGTGTGCAACCTCAATATAAAATCCTCCGTTTTTCTTTTTTATCTGGTGTCCGCAAGATGTGAATTGGCATTTGTAGTCCACAATCTTTTTTAAAGAATTGATAATTTTTGTGTCCTTACGAATTGTCGTTGAAACAAGTTTTTCAATTCTGTCTGGCGAAACATTTTGCATTTTCTGATTAAGTTCAGCAAGTTGTTTGTTAATTGAACTTTTGTCAGATGAAATGAAGTCGTCAAGAATATTGTTGTCCTCAATTACATTTCTGTCAAACCACTTTTGAGCAACATTACTGTCTATCCGAAGCCAGCCAAGTTGTGGAAACCTATATCCTTTGGGCTTTGGAATATCAATGCGTTCAATTACTTTCACTTTGTAACCAACAAAATAACCTTTGTCCGCTCTGTTGTCGTAGTAGCCACTTCCTCTTGAATTTTTGTAACGGGCAAAAACTTGTTTCTTGTCAGTGTAAGGATAACGGTCAACGGAAACAACTTCCGTTTTCCAAACAAGTCGCTGTGATTTTGTCTCCAACCAATATAAAGTGTCTCCATCAACTAATTCATAATAGGGAAATCTTTTTATCTTCCACATATTAAACCAGTCGGCTTTTTCCATTCCCTTTTTGTCTGTCGGAATGTCAACTTTGTAACCTCTGCTCGTGATAAATTCCATAGTGTCGGTGTCTGTTTACGGTTGCTGCTAACTATGCGCTCTGCGCCATGCGCTCTGCGCTATGCGCTATATATCTCTTTCAATCGTAAAAGTAACCAACTGCTCAAGGGATTGTTTGTAAACAGAATCATTAAAAGAATTTAAAATTTCCATCGCTTCTGAATGATAACTTTTCATCACTTTTGCAGCATATTCTATACCTCCTGAATTACGTACAAAGTTTATCACCTCTTCAACTTTGCGGGGTACTTCATTGTGATTTTTAACGATATTAATGATCTTTCTTTTTTGCAGCCATTTGGCATTACTTAAAGCATAAATAAGCGGCAATGTCAGCTTTCTTTCCTTAATGTCAATTCCCAGAGGCTTGCCTATTTGTCGGGTACCATAATCAAAAAGGTCGTCTTTAATTTGAAATGCGATTCCGACCTTTTCACCGAATAGCCGGGCTTTTTCAATAAGCTCTTTTTTAGCATCCACAGAACATGCACCCACTTCGCAGCATGAAGCAAACAAAGAAGCTGTTTTTTGCCTGATAATTTCAAAATATACCTGTTGTGATATATCCAGGTTTCGTGCCTTTTCCATTTGAAGCAATTCACCTTCACTCATCACTCTGACAGCATTAGAAACAATTCTCAACAATTCAAAATCTTTATTTTCTACCGAAAGTAACAAACCTCTTGACAGCAAATAATCTCCAACTAATACTGCTATTTTATTTTTCCACAGCGCATTGAGTGAAAAAAACCCTCTCCTGTAATAGGCGTCATCCACTACATCATCATGAACTAATGTTGCCGTATGTAATAATTCTATCAAAGCTGCGCCCCGATAAGTAGTATCATTTATTTCTCCACAGGCTTTAGCCATCAGAAAGACAAACATCGGGCGCAGTTGCTTGCCCTTGCGCCTAACGATATAGTTCATTATTTTATCCAGTAAAAGCACCTTACTCTTCATAGAATCACGAAAATGCTTTTCAAACATTTTCAGCTCCGAAGCAATGGGGGCCTGGATATTTTTGATCGAGATCCTTCCTCCTGCCTGCGCCCCCGAGTACTCGGGGGCAGGCAGGTTGTCAGGACGGAGTTTTTTATTTTTTATTTTTGAATTAGTCATTAGAATTTTTAAAACACAAACACAATATTACTATTATTTTACAGTATTTAAAAGTAAATTTGTAAATTCTATATGATAAAACTAATTGACAATATCATCCTTAACTCCAAACACGGTAAAAGGTTCGGGGCAGATGCAAGATACATCGAATCCCAGGAAAAAAAGCCCGTAATTATCTTTGTCCATGGTTTTAAAGGTTTTAAAGACTGGGGGCACTTTAACCTGATGGCAGATTATTTCGCTGAAAATGGGTTTGTTTATATAAAACTCAATCTGTCGCACAACGGAACTTCCATAGAAAACCCAATAGAGTTTGTTGACCCGGAAGCTTTTGGAACCAACAATTTTAGCATTGAGCTTGACGATGTAGGCGTATTAATAGATCATTTATTTGAAGATGATTGTGCTATTCCTAAAATTGAAATGGGTATAAATAAAATCTTTCTTACAGGGCACAGCAGGGGTGGAGGGCTTGTTATCCTAAAAGCCAACGAAGACCCAAGAGTGAAAGCTATTGCAACGCTGGCATCAGTCTCTACATTGGGAAGTTGGCCCGAAAGTACCGTTAAACAATGGAAAAAAGATGGCGTATATTACGTTTATAACAGCAGAACCGGCCAAAACATGCCTTTGTATTATCAATTGGCAGAGGATGTTCAGAAAAACAATAAAAGGTTAGACGTACCTGCTGCTGCAAATAATTTAAAACAACCCATGTTGATAATTCATGGAAGTAATGATGAATCTGTAACTGTAAATGCTGCTTACCAGTTAAAAAAAATAAACCACCCGGCAGAACTTTTTATTATTGAAGATGCAGGACATACTTTTGGAGGATGTCATCCGTATAATGAGAAAAAGTTGCCTGAACATAGTAAAATGGCGGTTGAAAGAATTAGTGAGTTCTTTAAATGTCAGAAAATAAGAACATAACTATGCAAAAAAAAAACTTTAATACTAAAATAAACATTAGAAACAAGAGGGCTTCTTTTGAGTATCATATTATTGATACCTATACGGCAGGAATAGTATTAACGGGTACAGAGATCAAAGCAATCAGGCAGAGCGAGGTGAATATAAGAGATGCTTATTGTATTTTCATGGACAAAGAATTGTGGGTAATAAAGATGCATATTGCCCAATATCTTGAAGGTTCATATAATAACCATGAACCAACCAGGAACAGAAAACTGTTGTTATCTAAGAAAGAGTTAAAAAAATTATTAACAAAATCGGAAGATAAAGGTTTAACCGTTATTCCGGTGCGATTATTTATCACTGACAGGGGATTTGCAAAATTAGAAATTGCCTTGGCAAAAGGTAAAAAGCTTTATGATAAACGCCAGGATATTCAAGTAAAGGATATGAAAAGGGAGATGGAGCGGGGAGATAGTAGACAGTAGACAATATGACAATAGACAATGACAATGACTATGACAAGGGGTGGTTATCATCGGATGACTCTCCAGGTTGTGCGTTTGGGTCATCCGATGAATTTGCTGGGAATAAGGGAATAAGGGAATATGGAAATGCAGTTGGTAGTTGGACAGTTGGCAGTCGGCAATGTGAGTCAATTTTACACTGCAAATCTGTGTAATCTGTGTTTTTAATCTGTGTAATCTGTGTTTTTAATGTACGGTATCTGTAAATTTTGTTTAGTTCAGGTTAGAAATAAACCTGACGAAAGGAGTGAATTGGTAACTCAACTATTATTTGGGGATGTATATGAAATTATAGAGGCAACCAATGACAAAAAATGGTACTGCATCAAAATCTCATACGACAATTATGTTGGATGGATTGATGCCAGCCTTCATTTTGAGATATATGAAGATTTTTATGACCAATACCTTACTACAGAACATCCTGTTAGTTACGATTTTTTTGTAGAGACGCCATTTGTAGAGACGCCATTAATGGCGTCTCTACAAATGGCGTCTCTACAAAAAAATTGGCTTGAGTGGGGAAAGGATAAAAGAGAAATATTTCAGGTATTAGCAGGCAGTACGCTCCCATTTTTTTCTCCCCGGGAAATACCGGGTAAAAAAATAAAGAAACAAGGCAGGATACAAAAAAAAATCCGGGAAAATTCTTCTGACTTTTTATCAGGCCCAATAAATGCATACGGAAGCGGAAAAACCGGGGATGAACCCTATGAATTTGAAGGAATGGTACTCCTTCCGGGGAAAAGAAAGGATATAAAATTTTTAATTTTTACTGCAATGGAATTTTATGGAGTTCCCTATCTATGGGGTGGTAAAACAGTATATGGTACAGATTGTTCTGGTTTTGTGCAACAAATTTTTAAAATTTGCGGCTATAAATTATATAGAGATGCATTTCAACAGGCAGAACAGGGACAGCTTGTTTCTTCTTTCGAAGATTGTAGAGCCGGTGACCTGGCATTTTTTGAAGATAATGAAGGAAAAATTTCTCATGTTGGCATTATTATGGAAGATAATAAGATCATTCATGCATCAGGCCAGGTTAAGATCAGTAAAATTGAAGCAAAAGGAATTTTCAATGAAGCAACTGGCGGATATTCAAACTTAAAAAAGATAAAACGTATTATTTAATAATGAAAAGTGTTCTCGTGTTCATGTATTCATGTGTTCACCAATTCGCTGTTCACAAGAACACTTGAACACGAGAACACATGAATACATGAACACGATATTCTAATGAACGGCAAGGTACTTATACTCAATCAGGATTTCAGAGCGCTTACAATTTGTAGTGTCCAACGGGCTTTTTTATTGAATTATTTAAAAAAATCAGAACTAATTAAAAACTTTGATAATCAATTCCTTCGAACCGTCACAAGATCTTACCCGGTGCCCTCGATCATTCGCCTTTACAGGTACGTAAACTTACCCTATAGAGGTGTGATGCTCAGCAGGCAGAATATATACAGGCGTGACGGACATAAATGCCAGTATTGCAGTTCCAGGTCAAATCTTACCCTTGACCACGTGATACCGATCTCTAAAGGTGGAAATTCAAGCTGGGAAAATCTTGTCACGGCCTGCAAAAAGTGTAATGCAAGAAAGGGAGATTTTACCCCCAATGAAAGCGGCATGAAACTGCTGCAGAAACCATATAAACCATCATATATTATGTTCTTAAAGGATTTTTCGGGGAAAATTGATGTGAGCTGGAAACCATATTTATGATGGAAAATGTGAAGTGGAAGATGTCGCCTCTAACGGGTGACCACCCGAAAACTGTCAAGGAAAAAGTAAAAAGTAAAAAGTAAAAAGTGAATTTATACTTTTTCCTTTTTCCTTGTAATAAAAGAATAGACAAAAAGAGGAAAAGTACGTCCTATTGTGAATAAAGGGCTGCATTAAGATAATATATTGCAAAAATTAATAACAATAGGGTCAACCAGCGCCCAGTAACCAGCATCCAGTAACTGATAATTTGATGCATGACGTTAATAATGATTACAATTTAAGTTGTTTTTTTTTAATTTAGATTTTTAGGTTTAATTTAATTCATTACCTTTGCGGTTCTATTTTTTAAATCTAAATGTAACCTTTGAAAAACTCAAAGAATAATCAGGTATGTTTTTCAAAGGTTTCTAAATCTGTTTTTTATGAGTAAAAATGATAAAAAAAAACAACCTGTTAAAGAAGACAAAATTGATCCTGTTGAAAACAAACGATCTACGGAGCCGGTAAAAGAAAACAAGAAAAGCTCCGGGGAAAAATTAAACAAAAAAAAACCAGTAGAAACAATATCCTCTGAAATAGAAAAACTTAAAAAGGATACAGCGTTTAATTGGGAAGAGTTAGAATCAACAGTATCAAAGGATTCTTCCGGCAGCTATTCAGAAAAAGAAAGAGAGAAGCTGGAAAAAATGTATGCCGGTACGCTGAATGAGATCAGCGAAAAAGAAGTAGTAAAAGGTACTATTGTAAGTGTAACAGACCGTAATGTGATCCTTTCCATTGGGTTTAAGTCAGACGGCCTGGTATCCATCTCAGAGTTTCGTGATATACCTGATATTAAATCGGGTGATGAGGTTGACATATTTATTGAGAATCAGGAAGATCAAAATGGCCAGTTGTTGCTCTCCAGGAATAAAGCCAAGATTGTTATGGGGTGGGACAAGATCAGGGATTGCCTGAAAAATGATAAGGTAATTGACGGGTTTGTAAAAAGGAGAACAAAAGGCGGGCTCATTATTGATATTTTTGCTATTGAAGCGTTTTTACCAGGCTCTCAGATTGATATTAAGCCAGTCAGGGATTACGATATTTATGTAAATAAAAAAATACAGGTGAAGATCATTAAGATCAATTATGCTAATGATAATGTGGTGGTTTCTCACAAAGTATTGGTAGAAAAAGATATCCAGGAGCAGAGGACTGTAATACTCAATAACCTGGAAAAAGGCCAGGTACTGGAAGGTACTGTCAAGAATATAACCAATTTTGGTGCGTTTATTGACCTTGGCGGTGTGGATGGTTTGTTACACGTTACTGATATTTCATGGGCAAGAATTAATCATCCGGAAGAAGTAGTAAAATTAGACCAGAAAATAAATGTTGTTGTTTTAGATTTTGACCAGGATAAAACGAGGATATCCCTTGGAATGAAGCAGCTTGAAGATGATCCCTGGGAGTCTATATCAAAAGATATGGAAGTGGGATCCAAGGTCAAAGGTAAGATAGTTAATATTGCTGATTACGGTATTTTCCTTGAAATCGTTCCGGGGGTGGAAGGGTTAATTCATGTATCTGAGATCTCATGGTCACTGTATACAAAAAATCCGAAAGATGATATGAAGGTGGGGGATGAATTGGAAGCTATGGTTTTGTCAATAGATAAAGAAGATAAAAAAATATCGCTCGGCCTTAAACAGCTTACCGAAGATCCATGGAAGAAACAGGACTTTTTAACAAAGTACGCAATTGAAACCAAACATAAAGGAGTAATCAGAAATTTAACAAACTTTGGCTTATTCGTAGAACTTGAAGATGGAATTGATGGAATGTTACACGTTTCTGATCTATCATGGACCAAAAAGATCAAGCATCCTTCTGAATTTGTTAAAGTTGGAGAAAAATTGGAGATAGTGGTTTTAGAGGTAGATGTAGAAAACAGAAAGCTTGCTTTGGGGCATAAACAACTTGAAGAAAATCCCTGGGATACATTTGAGACAGTGTTTGATGTTGGTTCGGTTCACCGTTGTACTATCATTTCTAAGGATGACAAAAGTGCAACATTAGAATTACCCTATGGAATTCGGGGAACTGCATTAAAAAAACATATCATTAAAGAAGACGGTAGTTTTGCCAGTGTTAGCGAAACACTGGATTTTAAGGTAATAGAATTTTCTAAAAAAGAAAAAAGAATATTACTCTCACACACTAAAGTACTTACTGAGAAAGAAGATGAGCAGTTAAAGAAAGAAACTAAAAAGAAGAAAACCGGCAAGAAGCCTAAAAAAGCCAAATCCAAAAAACCCATGTCAGCAACCTCCAAATTAGGAGAGATTGAAGCTTTGTCAGGCCTGCAGGAAAAACTGGGTGACACTACCCAAACTACGGTAGAGAAAAAGAAATCAACTGTTACAAAAACAACAACCAAAACAAAAGCAAAGACTAAAGAGGCTAAAGCAGAAGCTGATAAAACAAGTTCAAAAACTACAAAAAAGGCAAAGGAAGCTGCTAAAAAAAGTAAGCAGTAGGCAGTTGACAGTAGGCAATATTGCCTACTGTCAACTGCCTACTGCCAATTGCCAATTGCCAACTGCCTATTTCTTATTATAACCCCGGCACAGCCATTCTTTTTGTGGGTGGTTTTGCTTCATAGATAAGCGATAATTCAAGCGCGCCAATACCATCAACCTGGGTTAATTTACCAAATTGCCAGTCATAGCTTAATCCTACGGTAAAACCATTGATCTTTATCCCTGTAGTAGCGATCACTGAACCTGAGGACCTGAACCAGGCTCCCAGCAGCACTTCATTCTTAATTCCCTTACTTTCAGATAAAACATAGCCTGCTGAAGTCCCTACCAGTATGTCTTTTGCGGACTTCTGCAGCATGATCAGAAAACCGGGCATGAGGTTAATGGTTTCATTAATATCGATCTCAGCTCCTCCGTGAATAACAGGGCGCAATCCCAGCTGGTTGGTTCTGATACTGTCATTTGCCAAGTCCAGAAAAGTTTCTTGCGGGCTTGATAAATGAAAGGCTGATACGCCTGCATAAAATTTTAGCGTTTGAGTAGGTCTGTTTGTATAGTTTATTCCTGAATGAAAATCTCCATAGCCAATTGAGTTATTAAATGTTTCACCGGAGAGCATACCATCATTAAAACCAGCGGGCGTCCATTGATTGTCATACGTGTACTTCCCATAATCAACGCTTTTTTGTACAAACCCTCCGCCTATTCCAATTGACAAGTAACTATTTCCACTTATTCCCAACGATTTATGATAACTACCGGAGATCAGCACCTTGGTTGTAATTAAATATCCTCCGGCAACATCATTGATAAGCACAATTCCTCCGCCAGCCCAATCTTTACCCAACATATTTCTTAACAAGGGCGCGTCAAAAAAAACAGAGCTTGTTACAAAAGGATTAAAATCTTTTCCTATCCATTGATCCCTGAAATTCAGCCCGCCCCTGAACTGGCCTTCTATTGAACCGGTTAAGGCAGGGTTCAGCGAAAGAGGGGAAGCATAGAACTGGGAAAAATGAATGTCCTGACCTAAACAGTAGGTCCCGATAAACATCGGGAGCAGTAGGCAGTAGGCAATTATACTCAATATAGTGATTAATTTTTTCATATCCTAAATAGTGTGTTTACATGTTCAGGTGTTTAAGTAAACTCTCAAGAACACATAAGCATGTTTACATTTGAACCTATTTTGTTTAGTCGTCTGGCGACTTTGTCTTAAGGGCATCTCTAAAAACTACACCATACATTCCCCTCTATTAAGAGGGGCAAGGGGTGTGTTTTAAAAAATATGTAGT
>VRUD01000045.1 GCA_019456305.1 Cytophagales bacterium
ACTTGCTGACATGCAAGTCGCATGTTCTTACGGTTAATTACTTTCTCAATCATCTCGTTTACTATTCATTGTATTCCTGTTCCGCTTATCGCAAGGCTGGTCACTCCTCACATAACTTATGTGCGGAGTGAAGCCTCCTTACAGCATTTGGAACAACTTAACGTTCAGTCCTTCGTTGGTTTGTGAGACTTCCACCTATCTTTTGGTGGCTCGTTGCTACAACTACTATGACCTCTGCTGACTTCTTGGCGCATAGAAACCGAATCTATTCCAAGACCTCCCCAGGTAAGGGCATTATCTTTCACCCGATGCCTGGTACATCTACATACTGCCATCTTTGGTAGTGGTCGGGCGTTGCAAAGATGTGCTTGCTTACCCATGACAGTATGCCTCTTATGTACTTCCTGTTCGTCAGTACCGGGTTTTGCAGTCTCGCTTCCTTCAGTGTAACCCTCACGGGAAACCACCTTGCGACTTGCTAATGCTTCCGGGCGTTACCCCAGCGCATAAGGGACTTGCACCCTCAAGATAATTCAAAGAACTTTCGTACCTTTGCGGTACGTGTTCTGCCCATGCTGGGCACACACATTGTGCAAAGCAAATTGGGCGGAAAGGTTCGTCATTAAAGGGTTTTAGTTTTCTTGAGGGTTTGTTTCGGGGGAAAGTGACAAAGCAGTAAAAGCCCAACTTGCTTTGCACCTAGCCGTTCCCCCCGAGTACTCGGGGGGATTAACTTTTTTATCACTTCATGAAAAAATCGGATACAAAATTAATCATTTTATTTTTTGCTATTGCTTTCACGATACTATTCAGGGTTTTTGTGGAAGAAACGGGTTACATAAGCCCGGATTCTGAATATTATTTAGAGTGCGCGCAGAACTTGGTAGATGGGGTAGGGTTTTATATGTCTTTTGAGGATAGAAAAGTGTTTTTTTCTGCCTGGCCTGTAGGGTATCCGGTTATGATTTTCCTCTTTTCAAAACTGACAGGCTTAAATGTTTTTTGGAGTTCAAAATGTCTTAACATCTTTTTTATTGGCCTTTGCTTTTTATTTTTCAGAAAACTTTTTAAGGAAAAGTCATGGTTTATAGGATTAATTTTCTGTGCTTTTACATTTATGGAAATATTTTCATACACATGGTCGGAAGCGCCATTTATATTTGGCTTGCTGTGGCTGTGTGTATCCATAGATAGAGTGCATGGCCCCGCCACAATTGGCGGGGCTGTACCCTTTGTACCTTGCGCATGGTACAAAAATTATTGGCTTTTTAGTATCTTTTTTTCCTGTACATTTTTATTTCTCTGCCGATATATAGGGATTTTTAGTTTTGGGGTAGTTGGATCAATAGGTATTTATTTTATAATTAAAAAGCAGTATAAGGCCTCATTACAGTTGATTGCTGTATGTCTCCTGTTAATTATGCTAACATCTTTGTATTTATATAACAATTATTTACATACCGGGCATTTATTTGGAGCAGAGAGGATAGCGCCAACGGAAAGTAACCTGGAATTAACGTTAATGCTGCTCAAAGCTCAGATAAACGAGTTTTTCATAATAAGAAATTATTACTTTAAAGATTATTTCGATATAATTTTTATTATTACGGCATTATTTCAAATAACTTTATTTGTATTTATTTTTTTGAAATATATATTTAAAAAAGAAACAAAATTTAAATTAAATAAAAACGATCATTTAACGATTACCTTTTTTCTTGTTGGTTGCAGCTATTGGGTCATAGTAGTAATTCTGAGATGGTTTATGCCTTTTGATCAGTTTAATTATAGAATCCTGGGACCTGCTACTTTTATGTTTTTGTTAACAATTATAAGTTACTTGATAAATGGGCAAAGAAAGGCTTTATATTCTAAGATCAGTAAATATATCGTATTGCTCTTTATAATCTCATTACTACACAGCCTTCCTAAGATGTATATCTATAAAAAAATAGTAACAAAAGTTTATAATTGTCAAGGAAAAAGTAAAAAGGAAAAAGTAAAAAGTGAATTTATACTTTTTTTTTAATTTAGATTTTTAGGTTTAACTCTTTCATACACTTTTTCAGAAATTTGAAAAACTGTATGTGTGTACTCAAAGACCAATTTATAATTTGCCGAATCAATCCCGAGTGCCTCCCGATAGGACCGGGATGGGCGGGATGAAGTATTTGATATCACAAAATCATATAATACTTCACCCTGAGGCGTGTGTGTGTCAATCCTTAAATTTTGATCTTCTTCTATGTATTTAAGCCTGGTATAAAAATCAAAAAAACACTCGTCATTTTGTATAAAAACAGAGGTTGGTTTTTGATTAAAAATATACTCAATGCTCTCATTCAAGGCAGCAAGAAAGGCTGAACTTTCTTTATCATTCTTGATTTTGATACTGTACTGTATAAAACCGATGACCGGGATAGAGATAAGCGTGCATATAAAAAGCATTTTATATATTAATTTATTGTGAAATGCTTTTTTGAGCAGCCATACAAGTATGAGAGCGACTGAAATGTAATTGATGAACGTGAGATATGTCCAAACACGATAGGGCGGGAACGATCTTTTCAGTAATAATACCAATAAAGTGGTTATAATGAAAATTAGAAACAATATAAGCCACCTTTTTTGAAAAAAAAGCCTCTTATCTTTTTCAAATAAAATATAAAAACCGGGAATTACCAGTATGCCTGCAATTATATACCCCTTTTTTGAAACCCCAAATATGTAATTTATTGATTCTGCTGATTCAACTTCCAGGATTTTGAGGAATTTTGTAAATTCTGTTGGCATTATCCAACTGTTGTTTATCACAGCATCAATACCGCTTATTAAAAAGACGGGCAAGTAAACGATAAAAACACCCAAAGAAATAGCCAGAGCAGAAAGCAACATCTTTTTCTGCAAATTTAAGCCCTTCTCCAAAAATCCAATAAACAAACCATAAGCTATCAGACCTGTAAAAGGAATGATAAAAACGGGTATGGTGTATGCTGCGAAAATAGATGAAACAACAAAAATATAGAGGTAAATCAGTTTTTTCCGGTTGGTGGTAAATTTAAATAGTGTAAATGCAGAGATCAGGGTGAATAAGCTCATTAACATATATCCCCTTCCCTGAAGGGCATGATAGCTTGGGGAAAACAGAAATGCCAATAAAGTAACGGAAAGGAAAGCCGGGTCAAAGCCAAAAAGATGTTTAACAAATATGAAAATTATAATTAGTAAAATAATATTACTGATCAATGATGGTGCACGCACAGCCCACATCGGTTCCGGTATGATGAGATCAAAAAAACCGCTGATCATATTAAAGAATATATGATTATTTGGTTCGGGATAATAACTACATGTTACAAAAAATTCCTGGTGTGAAAAAAACACATAAGAAAAAACCTCATCAATGCCAAAAGGGAATTTATAAAAATAAAAACAACGATGAAAAATAGTTGCAGCCAATATAATCCCTAAAAGAAATTTCTGATTTTTATTCAATGAAGCTATCGTTTGATAAGCTTTTCGGATTAGCTCCCGGAACTCATTCCAGGTATACTGAATAAATATTGATATTTGATCAGCATACTTCCATATAAAATACAAACAACAAAAATATAAAGTAGATAAGCCGATCAGTACAGATCTTAAAATCAAAAAGCGATCAAAGGTGAGATAGTTTTTGTCAAAATCACGAATTTTGTAAATGTCCGAATAATTGGTTTTTATTAGTTTTATTAATAGCAGGTAATCAGTAAAACAAACCAGGGCGGAAACAATTAATAATGTTAAGAATACAGCTATTCCTATTACCCGGGTTATAAAAATCTGTTTTTTTTTTGACATTCAATATATGAGTCCACTCTAAAAAGTCTTTTTTGCCACAAAAGCACAAAAACACAAAATCCCACTAAAAATTAACTAATTGATTTTCAGGGTTTTGTGGGATTTAGTGCTTTGGTGTTTTAGTGGCATTTTTATTTTTATAGTAACGTAAAACTATACCCCATCCCGATCACATGGTCTAATGCCGGATTATTTACATTTATCTCCCTTTGATATAAATAAAAAAGGGTTAAATCACTTTTTTTGTTTAACCTGAAATCCAGGCCCAAAAATAAACGATATTTTTGAAACTCATTCGGTTTATTGCGAATGCGGTAATACAATTCACCAGCAACGAATGGATCAACTAGCCTTGAAGCATTATAGGATACAGCCAATTTATTTCTGAGAAATTTTCTGGGATTTCTTCCCTGCCCAGGGTAGAGGACCTGATAACGGAGCCTGTAATTAAGTCTGACGGGAAATTTTTTCTTCCGGTATCTGGCAAGCAGGTCACCAGCAATTCTTTGACGTATCCTAATATTTCCAGCGTTAGTTTGCCTGATAATGAATCTATAGTTTGCCCGAATACGAATGTATTTGCTAATACGATACCTTAGCGCCAAATTGGTGAATGTAGTTTTAAAACGTAAATTGTTTTGATTTAATTGATCTAAGCGCAGTTGTTGTTCACCACTAATACGGAACTCTTTTGAAAGGTTATAATTCAATTGAGCGCTGGGCCAAAATTCAAGATCCTGGGTTTGGGCAAGAATTTTGAAGGAATATAGGATCGCTAAAAAAAATACAAATGTAAGTTTGGTCATTTGTCATGGTTATAGTAATTCAATATTAATTTTGAGTTACTATTTTTTCGTAATAATAAATCTTCAGCCTGGCAGTATCTCTTAAAAAATTGATGCTCACAATATCAACTCTGTGAATATCAAGCCCTGTGCGTTCTCTCAGATCTTTAATGAGCTGATCATATTTTTCAGGATTGATCAATTCGATTTTTTCGTAGTTGATGTCTTTAATAAGTTCTTTTTTCTGGAACCATATTCTTTCAAGCCCATAAATAGTAAATACGATGACAACGTTGGTAAATAGCAGCTCAGCATAGCTTACTTTTTTACTTGAAAGTGCGTTTATCACTCCCATCGTTATGATCACAAACAAATAGGTCATCTCTCTGATAGGTATTGTTTCTGTACGATACCTGAGTATAGAAAAAACAGCAAAAAGTCCGAAAGCAAAACCAATCTTTAGTTTTACGTTACTGAGTAAGATACATACCAGGAATATCGTAATATTGAAAAGAAAGTAAGTAAACAAGTACTGCTTCTGTTTATATATCGGATAAAAGATCAACCTGATGATGATAAAAACAAACAACAGGTTTATGGCAAATCTGAACACCAGCTCTCCAAGATCGTTTACATCTATAAGCTGGCTACCGAAAAATTTTATTTTTTCCAGCGCTCCAATATCAAACAATAGTAATGTTTTCATGGCCTAGTTTTTTGAGTGTTAATAATTTAGGTTTGAACAAATTATATTTCAGGTCCTTAAACAATAAAACCGAACCAATACAGTATTTACTTATGCGCATAGGATAAATACGGGTCTTGCGCATTAGCTGAATAAAATCAGAGCTGATTGTATATTTTTCCTGTTTTACTTCTGCAATAACCAAATTAGATAAATCTACCGTGCCGCCATGCCTATCCCGTAGGGAAGAATGACCGTATCGGGATGTTTCTGTCTGAGAGACTGAATATTTCAGATTGTAGTCAATAGTTATCCGTTCTTTCGTTTGCACTTCTACCAACGTTAAGCGGGTGAATTTATTCCACAATTTCGGAACCAATTCATCAGGACTTATTGTAGAATTTTCTACAATAAACTTTTTGCTTTTTTGGGACAAAACAGGGTTCATTTTAGTTTTTCTCACCCTTTTTTTCATAGTTCTACCCTTGTTGTTTTTGTATTTTATTTCCAGAAAGCATAGATCAGAATCAATGTATTGTCTGTACCTGACTTTATAGCGGTTTAATTTACCATTGTGGTGTTTGGTATAAAGCAAAAAGTCCTGGTTATCAAAATAGAGTGTATGATAATTTTGTGAGCGGGTTTTAGCTATTTGCAGTATCCGGTATTTGTCACTGAGTTTTCCCAGGATCAATGGCAATAAGTCTCTTTTAAAAACAAACTTCGTGTCCCTTCTGTCCATAAGCTTTACAGCATCCATTTCATCAAGATTTATGGGATGGAATTGAGCTAATTGTGTAGAAATTGATTCCAATTTTAGTTTTTAGTTTAAAATAAATTGTTCTAAAACTTCCATAAAATCTTTCATATTTTTAAACATTTCCAATACCTTTTTTTTAGTAAAAGTTACGAAAGGTTTATAATCACCTTCACAGCGATTTTTAAATGCATCATCGATAATTGTAAAATATTTATATTCTATGAGTTTATTTTTCATATTAAGAGACGCCCAAATTGGGCGTCTGTACATTCCATTAGGTTCGTTAACAGTTTCCACATTCAATAATTACGATGTCTGGCGCTGTAAGTTCCTGGTAGTCTATTGTAATTTCGACTCCAATTTTAACAGGAAGTTCAACAATATTAAATAAGTTACTTTTAGTAGTATCAATTGAATAAGCAAAAAGGGTATAGGTGTTTTTTCTCAATCCTTGAAATTGATAATATCCATTCGGATCTGTTCTAAAATCATCAGTGTAAATATCATCATTTCCATAGATTAAATATACCCGTTCTTTAGCCACATAATATTCTTTTACAAATACCCAACTTCCATCAATTGGATTATAATCATAAACTTTGGCTTTTACTCTTCCGCTAATAGTTGAAAACCCTGTGGCATCTTCTTTAATAATAACAATGTCAGGGGCATTTACAGTCTGTTTATTTTTTGTTATTTCCAACTTAATTTCGACAGGATAAATACCACTCACATAGTTGCCGGTAGTGTCTTGTGAATAAGCAAATAAGGTATAAGTCCCTTTTCTCAACCACTGGAAACGGTAATAACCGTCCGGGTCGGTTCTAAAGTCGGTACTATAAATATTATCATCACCATAAATGATATAAACCCGTTCTTCAGCGACATAATACTCATCTTTTTTTACCCATTTCCATTCTCCATTGATTAAGCTATGATGGTAGTCCAGCACTTTCACCCTACCTTGTATCATAGAGGTGCCGCCCTCGCCTGGTTCTTTTTTGCAGGAATTGAAGACAAACAATGCTGCTATTATTAATAAGAGTGATAGTATTTCAACGTATCTGAATTTCAATGTTTTTTTCAATTTTTTCATTGTTCATTTTTATTCTTTATACTTTTTAGGATACTCAAAGAAAATCACTTTTCCGCTGTTTTTTTTAATCTTATTCCATCCTGACACATCAAAACCAATAGCTACAACACCTGTAGTAGGTACATTATCAAAATAGTGTTTGGTAAGATAATTTGCTAAACTTGTAAAACCTGGGTTATGTCCAACAAGCATAACGCTCTTTAAAGAATCATTTAGCTGCTCAATAATGTCACGAAGATCTGATACACTTGCCATATAGATTTCTTCATTAGTAACTATTTTATCTATAGGATATTTTATTTCTTTAGCTAAGATATGAGCTGTAGTAATAGCTCTTTTTGCCGGGCTTGAAATGATCAGTTCCGGCTTAACACCTTTGGAAGCAAGTATTTTACCCATCATGGGCGCATCTTTTTCGCCTCTTTTTTTTAACGGGCGCTCAAAATCAGATAAATCAGGGTCAGTCCAACTGGATTTAGCATGACGGGCGATATACAATGTCTTGGGAATCGCAGCGATGCCATCCCTCAAAGGGATGGCATCGCTTGTTGAATGAATTTTACTATCGCATTTAGCGCCCATAAACAGACATAGTATCACAATAGCAGTATATGGTATGATTTTCATTCTTGATTTATATTAAAGCTAAACCGCAAGCTCTATCTTTTCATTTCTTTGAAGATTATTAATCACTTCGTTACTTAACAGCTTCTTTTTAACAGAAGAATTAAGTTTATATTCTTGACTCTCAGATATCAAACTACTGTAAGGAATTTTTAAATATTTACTCAAACACCAATTTACCCCTGTTCAAATATCCATCACCTGAAAATACTTTATAAATATAAATACCTGACGGAAATTGATTTTGAATAATTATTTCCTCCTCTTTTATATTATCTCTACGAAAAACTTCTCTGCCGGTTATATCCATTAATAAAAAAGTAAAAGTAGCAGCAGTTCCCTCCCCGCCTTTGGCGGGGTTCGGGACAAGCTTTTCAGGATTGATTTCCAGCACAAGATAATCCTGAACGGGATTAGGATAAACTGCAACCACATCGTCAACAAAGATATTATCTGATTCAGGCACGCTGGTAGTAGCACAAGGAATGAAAGCCGTGCCCGGTGATCCTCGATAACAACCGGCAAACCAGCTTGATGGATTATTCAAATCTACGGTAGGGTCTAAAAGTTCCAACGTCCATCCCAGGCCGTTTGGCTCATTGGGCCATGGTGGAGTGGTACCGTATGTTGCTGACAGATAAAGGTTCATTTGCTGATTGTATAGACGAAGTGGCTCCCCGTAAATGCTCAATCCAAAGTTAAAAGGTCCGATGACATTGCTTACATTGGGAAACCGGTTAAAAAACTTAGCCGTATCGGCACAAAGCACCAAATATTCATCCGGGCTTAATATCGTACTATCTGGAATAATAAAACTATTCTGCTCGTTGCCATCTTTGAAAACCCAGCCGGAGATATCCATTGCCTCGGTGCTATAGTTATGCAACTCAATCCAATCGCCTGGATTTGTCCCGGCAAAAGAGCGGTAATTGATCTCGCTGATAGTGACTCTCGGTGTATCCGGTGCGCCAAAGAAATAGGCGGTGAATACATCATTGGTATCAGGATTGAATGTTAAAGAAATATTATTATCAGGTGCAGGATACTTGATATTGGATTGCCAGAAAGAAAAGGTAAAACCCGGATTGGGAATGGCAGTAATGGTTATAGGGACACTGTCAAAGTAAATGCCCGCCCAGGGAAATTGCTCAATATCAACGGTATTGATCCTGATCTTTCCGGCATTGGGAGGATTGACATTCAGGGTAACGGGAACTTGTTGTTTTAAGTTAAATACCTGTTGAATATGCTGCCTGGCAAAAATTTGCCTGTTATTATTATTTGAGATCAGGTCAGGAATATTAAAATTTATCCAATCGTCATAACTTCCTCTTCCAGGGGTGCCAAATTCATATTCATAAAATCCCCCTCCCCATCTTTCAAATTGCCGGGGCATTTCGGCATCCAGCGTATCGCGAAACTGATAAACCAGTGTTGAAAAATATTGTGGAGTGAAAATAGTGTTTATCAGGTCGGCAGACCTGTTAATAAACGCATTTCTAAAACTGAGATTTTCTAATAAAAGCTTGGCGAAAATCTCAGCATGAAAATCAAAAAAAAGGCCATTCTCAATGCAATACCATGGATTGCTGACGCTGTCACAGGCCTTGTCAATAGTCCACTGTAAACCGTTAAAAGAGGGAGGATTCCAATTAGAAAATCCAAAATCCAGGTCCCATAATATGTACCTCCATTTCGCACCGTCTTTCCTTTCCCTCCAGTACCTGACATTATTACCTAACCAGTCACCGTTGTTGGTATGAATTTCTACAGCGAAATAATCAATGAAATTGTCAATGTCGAGCCAGGATTTTACGGTTTCATAATTTACAGAGTCATTAAGGTCATTTAAAAACATAAATATTAAAAATTCATACCATTTTTCCTGATCTCCTACCATCACCGCTCCACCATATTCCAGCAGATCAATGCTATCCGGGTCTACACCGTGATTACTAGCAATGAAGTGCTCGTTAATTTTTTCCCGAATGTTATACACCCCCCAGTATTTGCCATTGAGATAAACAACGCAGGGTTGATAGGATTCCGCGTCAATATCGGTATTGGTAATAGCTAACTTTTGAATGATCGCATCTCTAAAATGTGGGATATTAAAATCGTTTCCGGCATTTCTGAGCACAAATTGCTTAAAGCTGTATATCTCCTTGTCAGGAAAAAGTTTGTAATTGATTCTTGAAACACCATAATCTTCCCTGGCAATGATCTTAAAGCTCTTTTGTGGGTTAGACCTCGACCAGTTGCCAAATATTTTCAGCCCCACATCCTGTTCAAAGCCCTGGCTGCGTTGTTTGTCATAATATTCAATATGAACAGGGATTTCTGTACGCTTCCAGAAGTTAGCATTGAAAAACGGAACTCCGTCTGCAGAATCTACATTAGGGCCTTTAATATAAATTCCCTTGATCGGATCCCAGAGATTTTCAGGATTGGTGGTGATGGATATTACAGGCAAGGTGGGCGATGTGGGATCGTTATGAAAATAAGTGTTTGATACGATATTGCTTGTGAGCAGTGTATCATGATAAGATCGTGCACGGATAACCATTGTTGAATCAATATTAATGGGGACTGTATAAGGGATGGAAGTGGAATCGGGGATGCTGCCATCAGTCGTGTACCGGGTATAAGCGCCCTGTATTGAGTTAGAGATGCTCAGTATCTGCACAGTAGAGTAAAAACCACCATCAACAGAAAAGGACGGGTCTGCAACATAACCGGTAAATCCTGCAGAATTATTGTTTGTAGAATCTGGTGTTGGTTTTCCAAAAAACACCGTAGTTGAACTCCCATCTGGTAAACGACCTATGGAATTGTCAATTTGCATGGTGTCAATGACTATTTGATCGAGAATTAAGCCCATTGAGTCGGATAAGGAGAGAATTTCTCCTGCCTGTTCTAATTTGAAATTGGTATGCATCCTCGCTACCCCGATATTAAACCATTGCGGAGTGGGATCATAATTGGCAGAATTATCTTTGATCGCTAATGAAAGAAAAGGTATGGCAGACAGGTCAGAGGAAAAAGGCCCTATGTTGTGTACCTGTATGGCTAAAACATTATTCCCATTAATGAATACTGACTCGTCAACAAAGTATGTTTCTGGCAGCCCACCGGAATACATTGCGGCTTCATGGTCTTCGAAAGCAGTGAAGTTAAAAGGCGTAGGAGTGCCGTTTTCTCCGATATTAGACCTTGCTATTTCTACCCCATTGAGATAGGCAACAAAAGCATCATCGTAGTCAATATGCAAAACCGCGCTTGCAATCATACTTGTATCCACAATATTGAACACGTTTCGCATATAAACCGAAATAACAGGAGGAATTAACAAAGTGCTGTCATCTCCATCACCATAACCAATGCCACCCTGTCCCTGCTGCCATGTGGAATCATAGATAAAGAAAGAAGAAATACGCCAGGTGCTATCAGGTTCTGATGTGGGAACTGTATACCACCAGACATCATTTGGAAGTACTGCTGTTTCCCAGTGATCAAAAAACGTAACGCGATTTTTCCCGGAGGCAAAGAGCGTGAGATAATCATTCGGGCCAATTATTACGTCAGGGAATGTCCATTTATTTAATTGCCATGTATTATCACTGATAATATACCCCTCCAGATTAACCGGGCTGCTATCTGTATTGTAAAGTTCTATCCAGTCGGTAGCTTCTCCATCTTCGTCAAAAATAGTGGTAGCATTGGCTGAGGATACTTCGTTTATGACAATTTGTGCTTTAAGCAATTTAAAATGCAATAACACTAAAAACAATACAATTACATATGTATTAGTTCGCTTCATGATGCTTACAGGAGATTAAAATAATCGGACTATTTTAGGGTGTTTGCCTTCATCAAAATGACATATGATAGCATCTTTGATCATATCTTTTAATTCAGGCACAGTATCAGCTTCTGTAAATATACTCTCACCCAGTGCTTTTGCTGCGTATCCACCTTCAGGGGATTCTTCTATAATAAAAATTATTTCGTTCATATTTCTTAATTTTTTGTTTTCAACAAATATAACGTATTTATTCTGATCATGTTTAGTTTTTGATTTATTCTTAATAGCCCTTCAGTATCTGTACAATCTGTTTCGTATTTTTTACCATCAGATGCTTCTAATTGCAGTTGTACGATAATTTCGTACAACTGATAAAAGCCCTCATTAATGAGCTTTCTTTTTAAACAATAGATTAACCATCTACATTTTAACCCATTTCCGCTGATAATTAACCCCATCAATATTTAATCGTACAATATAAATACCGGCAGCAAAATCACCGGATCCAATATAAAATTTATGAGCACCGCTTGTCATTTCGGTTTTTCCGCCAAAGGCAAATCCACCTTTGGCGGAATTTACAATTACCTGCTTTCTGCCATACAAATCAACAACCGAAAGTTCAACAGGGGCGTTATCATTTAAATAAAAACTGATAAAAACATTGTCCCTTCCGGGATTGGGATAAACTTGAAACCTGAAACTTGAAACCTGAAACTTTTCCAGACCTGTTGCAACAATTACTGTATAGAAAGTATCAACAGAACAAGGATTTGAAGCAATCAGCATAACGTCTTTCGTTCCGGGTGTTGAATAAAGATGTCTTGGATTCTCTTCAGCGCTTGTTCCATTTACAGGGTCATCAAAATCCCAGAAATAACCTATGGCTCCGGTAGAAGTATTTACAAATAACACCGAATCGGAAAGCGTATTGGGGTCAACCCAAAATCCTGCCTGCACATCTTCATATACCTTTACTTCAATACTTGCCAGCTCCCAGCAAGAAGATGTATCGCTTAAGTAAACACTATAGACGCTTGTAATATCAGGAGTGACTAAAATAGAGTTTGTTGTATCTCCTGTTGACCAAAGATGGGTAGTGCCGCCTGTTACTGTTAAAGCAATGGTATCTCCGGTACAAATGTTAGTATCGGGTGTAATGGTATATGAAATAGGGCTGCAATAAATACAACTACCGTCATCCTGGTTGGCTAATGGGTTGTAATTATTAGCTGTTGTATCGGTACATCCGTACATAACAAGTGGAACGTTCAGGATTTCAAAGTAACCAATTGTGTCAAACATATCTGTATGGGCAATTATGACAGGATGTCTTACATTCTTTACATAATAATGGTAATAATAGAGTGTATCCAAACCACCGGAATCGAAATTTCCATTTATGAAAACACTGTCATACTTATATTCAACATATTTTACTCTGAGCACGTTATTATAAAAGTTGAATGGAGTAGATAATGTGCCCCATCCGTCCACAACAATATTTTTAAAAGTATGATAATATATATCTATGGCGGTAGCTCCAACAAAAAAATTAATTATACCAAGTGAGTATTCTGTTTCTGAATAGCCGTAGGTATATTGATTTGAAAGCAGGGTATCCACAACAGATGGTAAATATTTTATATGAAGTGTGTCAACCTGGATGGTATCGGTAAAATAACCTATCCATGTCATACCATTTTTCCACCAGGCATTATTATCAGATGTGTAATAAATGTATTGTTCTAGATCTCCCGGAAAGTGCTGTGCAACATTTGTACCCGGATGCTCACCGGCAAATGGTGTTGTACCAGGGTCTGAATAATTAATTGTATCGGGATTGGTGGTACCTAAGTATTGCTCCGCAACCCAGTTAGGTATTACCCAAACATTGGAGAAATTATATTCCTGACCTGCACCCGGCCCGCCCAGGTTGTTTATTACACCCTCAGCTACGGCATAATAACGGGTGAATGAAGAGCCGGGAACAGGAAAGTTATTGCTGTCAAGTGTAATTTGGGCAATGCCGGTGACCTGGAATAAAAACAGGTAAAAAAACATAAACCCCCACACTAAAACTCTGCAAAATGAAATTGATTTCATCATGGAAAGCGCTTATTAAGACCTTTCTTTGTGCTGTGCTGCTTTGTTTTCGTCAATAGTATCTTTAATTGTAACTATCAGCATTATGGTCGCCATGGTAAGGATAATTACTCCCGTAATAATAACAAATATCATTTTTTTAAAAAGAATATATCCTAAAAAATTCTATTTCTATCTTTATTTTTCTGTCAATCGTTTCTTTGTCCATTTTATTGAATAATAACTTTCCCCGTTGCTAATATACGTCTTTTATCCATTAATTTGTAAAAATACAACCCGTCCGCCAAATTACCTCTATGAATTTTCACTTTATTCCCACTTACTTTTACTTGTTTCATTTTTCGTCCTGTTAAATCATACAACACAAAACTCAAATCTTTGAATTGCATCTTTGAGGGATACTGAATAAAGATGGTTGTAAATGTGTTAAAGGGATTTGGGAAAATCGTAAATCCTAAATCATAAGTCGTAAATCCTGAATTGCCCACTACACAGCTAATTTCATTAGATACATTATTAATCCTTTCTGCAATAAATGGTTTAAGCCCTGCAAGCTGTTTGTTGAGTCCAATGGATACTGCAAAATTGATATTATTTTCAAAATCCTGGTTGGTGTACAACTTATTGGTATCGGCATAGACAAGTGGTTTGATCCGGTTGTACAAACTATCAATAAGGTTGTATAAATATTGGGTAGTGAAGTCACCTTGCAGGTAACTACATATAGTATTTAAGTATTTTTCAGTGTAATAGCTATTTTGAAGCAAGCTATCAGTAAGCGGAACATTGTCAGTAAGCGGGAACGGAGGAGGGTCGGGCAAATAATAGACAGAGAGATTTTGCTTTTGGGCTACTGACATATTCCACCACCCCCCGCCAAATGCCGAATTTACATCCCAGGCAATCCAGTAGAATTTGTTGTCAAACGGGTTATCATAGAGATAGTAATTATTTGCTGCATATTCATAGACATCAAAATTGACAAAAAGATTATTAGCAGCCCATAAGCCGATATAGTGATCTGTGGCCAATACGGTTTCTAACAGATCCTGAAACTGCGCGTCAGGCGTGTTGTTGATAACATCACACAAATGAACCAGGTCAGACCAGTCGTTAATAGTCTCATTAGTCTTTAAATCAAAATTATCATAATAACCGGACTGGTTGCTGCCCTCCCATGCCAGGCTGGCGTTACCGTATGTTGCTTTAAAAAGATTACCCGTATTATCACCGAATTTTGTATTCAGGAAGGTGGGATCCACTTGCTCTACAAGTGTGTAAAAACCCCAGTAAGCGCCATTAATATATAATTCTGTGTATGTGCATCTGGGAGCAAACATACCCTGCCTGTTGAGAAAATCCAGAAAGATCTTTTCACGCATGAGTGTAGGGTCATTGTAGCCATTATGCAGGTTGATTTTTCTTAGCCCGTCAAAATTCTGACCCGGTATATACTGGTTGAAATCAATTTTAAAAGATACTTTCTTGCCGCCATTATTTACAACCTGGTAATAAGAAGAAAGCCCTTTGAGGCGTATCCCAACATAATTTAATTGCAACGCATCTAATTTTACATCAGCATTGAGATACTGTATATTACCACCAGTCAGATAATTTTCGTGATAGATCTTTAGCGAATCCCACCAGTTAAGCTGGAGAAAAGTGATCTCTATTTTGTGGATGCTATCAGACGGGAAAAGATAATCACCGGGGATTTGTGCAAGTATCTCAACTTGAAAGTTGAAATATAAAATAGCAGGTGCAATTAATATAAGGGATCTTTGAGTTACCTTTTTAAACATAAGAAATTTATGCCACAAAAACAGTCGACAGTCGGCAGTCCACAGTCGGTCCCGAGTACTCGGGATGGACTGCCGACTGTCGACTGTTTTGTGTGATTTTGTTTTTTTTGTTTCAAATGTACCTTAATTTCGCAACAAAAATATAAAAAAGGATATAAATACTACGTTACTACAAGACCTGCGATCATATTCTAAAATTATTTTTCTATATTTACAATTAATTACGCAAAGCCCTTGAAAAACTATTGACATTATGTACACCTTTAAAATCGAACAAAGTAATTATATCCACCTCTTTTTTGGGGGATATGTTTACCTTTTTTCGGAAAAGGTGAAGATATAACATAGTTGTGCGGCATACTAAAAAAGAGCCCAACGCACAAATAGCACATTTGGTTTTTGCCGACACACAAGCAAACCCTGAAAAAACCAAAAGAGCTATTTTTTAGCCAACGCTCGGTAGAAATGACAGAAGAAAAAGTAACTTTGAAAACGAATAAAGGAATCTAAAATATATGGCAAAAAAGAACGGAAACGGAACAGACGAACCATTAGAAAAACAGCTTTGGAAATCGGCTGACAAACTGAGAAAAAATATTGATGCAGCGGAATACAAACACGTTGTCCTTGGGCTAATATTTCTTAAATACATCTCTGACGCTTTTGAAGAATTGTACGACAAATTAAAAGAAGGAGAAGGCGAATACGCAGAAGCCGACCCTGAAGATAAAGACGAGTACAAAGCCGAAAATGTTTTCTTTGTACCAACTGATGCTCGTTGGGATTATCTTTTATCCAAAGCCAAACAACCGACTATTGGAAAAACGGTTGATGATGCAATGGACGCTATCGAAAAAGAAAACACATCTTTGAAAGGAGTATTGCCAAAGGTATATGCACGACAAAATCTTGACCCAACCAGTTTGGGCGAACTTATTGACCTTGTTGGGAATATTGCCCTTGGTGATGCTAAATCAAGAAGTGCCGATGTGCTTGGTCACGTTTTTGAATATTTTTTGGGAGAATTTGCATTGGCTGAAGGAAAACAAGGAGGGCAATTTTATACCCCTAGAAGTATTGTAGAATTATTGGTTGAAATGCTTGAACCATATAAAGGACGAGTATTTGACCCTTGCTGTGGTAGCGGTGGAATGTTCGTGCAATCGGAAAAATTTGTAGATAAACACAAAGGGAAAATAAACGACATTCCCATTTACGGACAAGAGAGCAATCAAACAACGTGGCGACTGGCAAAAATGAACCTTGCCATTAGAAGATTAGACAGCTCACAAGTAAAGTGGAACAACGAAGGCTCGTTTTTGAATAATGCTCATAAAGATTTAAAATCTGCTTACATCATTGCCAACCCACCGTTTAATGTAAGCGATTGGAGTGGTGATTTACTGCGTAAAGATGGGCGTTGGCAATATGGAACGCCACCCACAGGAAATGCAAACTATGCGTGGATACAGCATTTTATATATCACCTTGCACCAAGTGGGCAAGCGGGTTTTGTTTTGGCAAAAGGTTCGTTGACTTCCAAAACTTCTGGAGAAGGTGAGATAAGAAAAAACCTGATTGAAGCGGGTTTGGTTGATTGTATCGTAAACCTGCCTGCCAAACTGTTTTTAAATACTCAAATTCCTGCTTCCTTATGGTTTATGAGCCGTAACCGTACAAACGGAAAATACAGAGACCGAAGCAAAGAGATACTTTTTATTGATGCCCGCCACTTAGGACATTTAATAAACAGACGAACACTCGTACTTTCAGATGAAGATATACAAAATGTTGCCAACACCTACCACAACTGGAGAAATCCTGACGGTAATTATGAAGATATAAAAGGTTTTTGCAGTGCTGCAAGTATTGAAAGAGTTAAAGAACTCGATTATGTTTTAACGCCCGGTAGATATGTTGGCTTGGCTGATGAAGAAGACGATTTTGATTTTAACGAACGCTTTACAAGTTTAAAAGCAGAGTTTGAAGAACAGTTGAAAGAAGAAGCTATTTTGAATAAACGTATTTCTGAAAACCTTGCTAAAATTGAGTTAAAGGATGAATAAAAAAAACCAAATAGTGCCATTGGAAAATATTCAAAACCTAATATTCACTATTCGTGACATTCAGGTGATGATAGATAGAGACCTAGCTGATATGTACAGCGTAGAAACGAAAGTTTTAAATCAAGCTGTAAAAAGAAATTTAAATCGTTTTCCTGAATTATTTAGATTTCAATTAACCGAAAAAGAAAAAATAGAACTGGTCACAAATTGTGACCGGTTCAAAAAACTTAAACATTCTTCTGTTAATCCATATGCTTTTACTGAACAAGGCGTATCGATGCTGTCAGCAGTTTTATATAGTGATACTGCTGTAAATATTTCCATTCAAATTATTCAGGCATTTGTTGAAATGAAAAAATTTATCTCCACAAATGCAAGTATTTTTCAACGACTTGATAAAGTTGAACTAAAACAAATTAAAACCGACCAAAAATTTGAAGAAATCTTTAAAGCCCTTGAAGATAAAAGTATAAAACCCAAACAAGGTATTTTTTATGACGGACAAATATTTGACGCTTATGTTTTTGTTTCCGATTTAATTAAATCTGCCCAAAAATCTATTTTGCTTATTGATAATTATGTAGATGAAACTGTTTTGCAACTCTTTACCAAACGAAATAAAAATGTATCTGTAAGTATTTACACAAAAAATATTACTGAAACTTTAAAACAAGATTTAGCAAAACACAATAGCCAATACCCGAAAATTGAAATAAAAGAATTCGCAAAATCTCACGACCGTTTTCTTATTATAGATGATAAGGAATTATACCATTTTGGAGCAAGCCTAAAAGATTTGGGCAAAAAATGGTTTGCTTTTTCTAAAATGGATGCCGATGCCTTTAATCTGATTGCTAACTTGAAAAAGGTAAATATCGATGAGTAAAGTAGTAGAGAGAAAATTGAGAGATATAGGCTGTGATTTTATTTCTGGGTATGGCTTTAAAAGTTCAGATTATACAGACAATGGCATCCCTTTAATTAAAATTGAAAAGAGTTTGCCCGCCAACGCTCAAAAGAAAATGAGTAACGATTTGACACTTTCGTTTCAACAGAAAATTTCATAGCCCATTGACACAGAAAAAGAATCAAATAACTATAAAATCATAACCGAATAATGATTAGTTTTGCGGTCGATGATTAAAAATTCCTTTATAGGTAAATATAAAATTGTAAAAGGTTGAGATTTGTGAAGGGGTCTGTATTATTCAGACCTTTTTTTCATAAATAATATGATTCAAAACATCATACATCATAAAAAAAATGAGTGGCTCGCTTCCAAAGATTGCACCATTCATTCATTGATAGAATACATAAGAGAAAAGGGAGAACTGCGCAACACACAAATTGACGCAATTGAAACTTATCTTTTCCTTAAAACCGCTGGTGAAAACAAACCCCTTTGGCAATTATTTTCCGAAGGGTTTTTTATCCATCAAACACCCGATCTATCAAAAGCCAATATCAACCAACAGGCAAGAAATATTTTGGAAAAGAATGTTTCTGCAATGGCATTGTATGATTATTCAAGACAAAATATAAATGGCAAAACCTTATTACCAGAACTGGAAAAACTCATCATATCTCAACCGGATAAATTAGACTATGAAGCAATTATTAAATCCATTTTCTATAAGGTAAACTACCCAGATTACTTATTTAGCTTGCCAATGGGTGCAGGGAAAACATTCCTGATGGCTGCCTTTATTTATCTTGACCTCTATTTTGCTCAAAACGAAACTGAAAACAAATCTTTTGCCCATAATTTCCTTGTACTTGTTCCTTCCGGCTTGAAATCATCCATTATTCCCAGCTTAAAGACCATTGAAAACTTTGACCCTACATGGCTTTTACCCGAACCGGCTGCAAGCAACATCAAAAAAATATTACGCTTTGAAGTGCTTGACCAGCCAAAAACCGGAAAAAAGAGCAATAAAGCCCGAAACCCTAATGCGAAAAAAGTAAATGATTACATCAAAGAGCAGGACTTAACCGGATTGATACTTGTAGTCAATGCCGAAAAAGTCATCCTCAACCGGCTTGAACTGACCGAACAATACAAGCTCATTGAAAGAACCGAAGATGAAGAAGATAGATTTGCAAATGAACTCCGAAACCTTGTAGGGAAAATTCCAAATCTTGAAATCCTTATTGACGAAGTACATCACGCTGCAACAGATGATGTAAAGCTCCGGCAGGTCGTAAACAAATGGAACAACAAGGGTAACATAACCACCGTTCTTGGTTTTTCAGGAACGCCATACCTGTCAAAAGCAGACAAAATACCCTTAACTGAAAATATTAACATCAAATTCTCTCAAATCACCAACACAATTTATTACTACCCCCTTATTTCAGGAATTAAATCCTTTCTGAAAAAACCAACAGTAAGAATGGCTGAAAATCTTAATCCGCTTGAAATCATTGAGAAAGGGCTTACTGAATTTTATGAGCTTTACAAAAACAAGATTTATTACAATGACTGCATTCCCAAAATCGCTATTTACTGTGGAAAGATTGAACGGCTCGAAACTGAAATTTACCCCTTCGTTGCTCAAATAGCCAAAAAATTCGGAGACAGCGAAATCAATATCCTGAAATACCATAAAGGAAACAAGGACTTCAAACTTCCCAAAGAAAACGAACTGGAATACAATTCCCTTGACCTACCCATTTCCAAAAAACGCATCATATTACTGGTACAGGTTGGCAAAGAAGGTTGGGACTGCCGAAGTTTAACAAGCATCATATTGGCTCAAAAAGGCGACAGCCCCAAAAACATGGTACTCCAAACCTCATGCAGATGCCTTCGACAAGTGGAAAAAGATAAAGATGAAACCGCCCTCGTTTGGCTAAATGAATACAATGCCAAAACCCTGAATGCACAATTAAAGGAAGAACAGCATACCAGCATTGAAGAAATCAATCGCCTTGCTAAAGACCCGAAAGGAGAAACCGCAGAACGCCATCCACGAATTGAATACCTAAACCTGCCGGCAGTAGAATTGTACCAGCTAAAAATTGATTACCACACGCTGATTGTGGAAAAGAAAGCAAATACCGAACAGAAGCTAAACTTGCTTACAAAAAATATTGACGAGTACATGACTAGCGCAATTGTCCGTACTAAAAAGGACTTCAAAGAAGATAAAGGGACAGAAGTGTTAACCGAAACCGGTTACGAAATAGCCAATTACAACCTTTGGCTGGCTAACATAGCAAAACAAAGTTTCAACTACATTACAATAACTGAACTGAAATCTTTTGAAATGCATCTAAAAAAATTATTTCAGGAAATAACCTACACACCAAACGGACAAACTATTTTCAATGAACGGTATGATTTAGATACCATCCATTCAAAAATTCGGCTGGCATTCAACCCAAAACGTTCTCTGGAAATTAAAGAAGAAACCGTAAAGGAAAATGCAGAACTGCTATTAATTGACCAACTCAAACCTGCAAAGAAAAACAACAAGCTATACCCCAATGAAGAAGAAACAATCCAAATTCTGAAATATGACAAAACAGGCAAACCATTGGATGAAGCTGAAAAGGTGCTTCAGAAAGAATACGAGAAAATGAAAAAGAAATTGGAAGAACAAGGAATTGCAAATATGCTTCCCCCTGCTCCTTCACTTTCCCTTGCCGTTAAATCAAAAGACCGCACATTTCATTACCTGCCTTACAATTTTTGGCAAAGTAGATTTGAGAGAGATATGCTGAAAGAAGTGCTGAATTTGAAAGATTTTAAAGAACGTAACCTTGAAATCTATTACAACGGAGAAAGAGGGCTAACCGGCTTTGTCATTAACTGCTTTGCGAAAAATGGCAAGAACTGGAAACCAATTGGTCATTACACGCCCGACTTTTTGATTGTGAAACGGAAAGACGATGAACTCCGAAAAATCCTAATCATTGAAACCAAAGGAAGCGGATTTGCCGACCAAAAAGCATTTCTGTTGCGAAAGCAATATGTTTCATCCGACTTTTTAAAATTGAATAACGATAAATTCGGTTACAAACGTTTTGACTTTCTCTATTTGCAGGACAGCGATGGAGTAACTCCAAACCTGACAAAGCTGAAAGAAAAAATTATGAACTTTTTTAACGATTAAAACTATGCCTGTAAAATACATACCCTATTACCCCGACACCGTTGAAGGTCAAGCCATCCTCAACAACTTTGTGAGAACGCGCAGAGCATTGAAATACCGCGATAACGGAAAAGTGTACGAAAAAATTAAACGGGGTATGCCTTATTACGAAGTGGAAAAAGCCGAAAGCATTGGCAACAACCCCAACAACATGCTCATAAGAGGCGAATGTGTCTCCGCCTGTGCCTACCTCAAAGACAGGGGCATCAAGATTGACCTCGTTTACATTGACCCGCCCTTTGCTTCCGGTGCCGATTATGCCAAAAAGGTTTACATCCGTAGAAATCCTAAAGTAGCCGAAGCAATAAAAAAAGCAGAAGAAAAAATGGACATTGATGAACTACAGGCATTTGAAGAAAAAATGTATGGTGACATCTGGAATAAAGAGGCATATCTCAACTGGATGTACGAAAACTTATTGGCTATAAAAAATGTGATGAGTGTAACTGCAAGTATTTATGTGCATCTGGACTGGCATATCGGGCATTATGTTAAAATATTGATGGATGAAGTGTTTGGGGAGGATAATTTCATCAATGAAATTGTTTGGGTTTATCACGGTCCTGGTTCTCCAAATCAACAAGTTTTTACCCGAAAACATGATACAATTTTCTGGTATTCAATAAATGAAGAATATATATTCAATTCAGACGAAATAAGAATACCCTACCATAGTACCACGGCAAATAAATTTGAAAGTAAAGGAACAGGATTTGCTGGTGGTGCAGGTTTTAAAGATGGTGGAAAAATACCCGAAGATTGGTGGAATTTCCCTGTAGTTTCTCGTATTAGGACAGAAATTACTGGATATAATACCCAAAAACCCGAAAAATTATTAGACCGCATCATCAAAGCCAGCAGCAACGAATTTCGGGATGAACGCACAAAAGAACGAATGATAGTAGCTGACTTTTTTGGAGGAAGCGGAGTAGCGGCAAAAGTGGCGAATGACCAAAAAAGGAACTTCATCCACGTTGACGTAGGCATCAACAGCATCCAAACCACAAGAGACCGCCTCATTGAAGCCAAAGCAGAGTTTGACATACTGGAAATCAAGGACGGAGTAAACCTGTTCCGCAATCCCACCCAAACCATGGACAAGCTGGCAAAACTAATACCCGGCTTGCAGAAAAATAATAACAAAAATAGCAATGGTATCTCAAAATTCTGGTTCGGTTACATATCCGACAGCAAACTCGGCACCGTTCCGGTTTACGTTCCCGATTTAACCGACCACACCCAAAAAGTGCTGGACATTCCTATTGCCAATCAACTCGTTAATCTTGAACTCCCTGAATTGGTGAATGTAAAAAAGGCAGTGGTCTATTACATTGACATTGATAAACCGAAAGAAATTGAAAAATTTATCCAAACAAACAACATGACGGAAGTCAAAGTAGAATTGCGAGACCTAAAACAATTACTGGATGAAACCGTTGTGGATGATGTTGCTGAATACAAGCTAACAGAAAAAGACGGAACATACACTATTGAGTATACGAAATTCATCAGCGACCGCCTTCGCCAGAAAATTGACGAATACAACCAAAAAGGAATGTTGCAACCATTGACACGAGGTGATGAAAATGAAGAAGAAGAAAAGCCAGCCAAGAAAAAGAAGAAATTCACCCCCATTGAAATCAGCAAGGAAGGACTGGAACTCATTGAACTAATCAGTTTGGACTGTAAAAACAAAGACGGTAATGTTTGGCACAGCGACCACGAAATTAAAATTGACAAGCTCGGCTACGTAATTGAGGACGGCAAAAAGACCAAAAACTTCTGGGATGCTAAAATCACCTGCAACAAAAAACCCTTGCGAATAAAAGTGCGGAACATTGCAGGGGATGAAATAATAATTTCTCTGACCGAAGAAAAGCAAGAAAGAAAATTGGAAACTGAAAACAAAGGGGCAGTTTAGATTTGTTTTATTGAGCAGGGGAAACAGGAAAAGATAGATTTTAAAAAAGAAAAACAAATGTTCATTAAGAGTTTATATATAGAAAACTTTAGATGTTTTAAAGAAGTCGAACTCGATTTTGAAACATTAACTATTCTGGTTGGTGAAAATGGTACGGGAAAAACATCGGTTTTGGAAGCTATAAATTATGCCCTTACACCCGGATTTTTATCAAACAGGATTAGCGAGGAGGATTTTTGCAATACAAGTGATGGTGAAATAAAGATTGAGGTAGTATTCAACGAAAGTTTTAAAACAAAGCTGCCTGATGGATTTAGCACAAAGGAAATACCTTGTGATAGGGTATTATTGCAAGTTAAGAGAAGGGAAAAAGCTGCACCGAATAAAGCGTTATCTATCTAAAAATCAATAAAAATGAAAAACTTTAAAATATCAATAATTAGCTTGATACTATTAGTAGGTGCAACTTTTTTTCTTGCCTTTAGTTCAGTACAAGATTCAAAAGACAAAAGTCTTGCAAGAGTCCAAAAAATGTCAGGGAAATATGTATTTATTAATGCTGAACCTGTACAAGAATACGATGTAACCTTTGAACTTAAAATAGTTGCAATGGGTTTTGATAGTCCTGATGATATGTCAAGTAAAGTAATGAAGAAAGCACTCAAAATTGCAGAAAAGAAAAATATAGATTTTGATGGAGTTGTACTCGGTTCAGGCAAGATTGATGTGGCTATTAAGTTTAAAGATTAGAAAATAATCCTTTGATAATATTAAAAGCCCTTTCGTTTGAGAGGGCTTTTTGTATATTTGCACAAGGCATTTGTTAGCGATAATTAAAAAAAATGGAAGGTTTAAAGAAATATATATTCTGTATAGTAATCGGAATTTCAGTTGTTGTTTTTGTTGTATGGCTTTCTTTTTATTTCTGCAAGTTTCACGGAGAACTGTCACCAAAACAATCAGACTGGGGTGACTTTTCTAACTATGTGTCTGCTGTTACTGGATTGATTAGCTTATTTATTTTGTCCTTTCTCACTTACCTAATTCATAAAGAATCAGCGGCATTAAAAATAAAATTGGAAAGACCTGTTCTAACGTTCTCCTTTGATGGAAAAACCGGACATTACTATTGCACCAACATTGGAAAGGGTTCGGCTATGAACGTAATAATTATACATAAACTGAAAGAAGGACAAAATCACTATGATTTGGCTGTTCAGTGTTTTTCTATACCAATGAATAAAAAAGTAGATATTACATGGATAAAGGGAACATTTGAATTCATTACCCTATACGATGACATATCAAAATTGCAGCATATGGGAAAATTCGTACACGGTAGATTGGAAGAGTTGAGGTTTGATGCAACATTTGACAAAGAATGGAAGGTTGATAAAGTGTTAGGACAGAAAGTTTCAGAAACTATTCCTCTGTATGATGCGATTAATAGAACAGCATAACTACCGCTAACAGGCTTGCAAAGAAAAGCCACCGCAGCAGCCGCATACATTTGCAATTTTCGCTTATCCTACCCCACAAGCCCTAAAATTGCAAAAGAATGCGGCTGCCCTACCAAAAAAAGAAAAAAGACCCCCTAAAAAAACAAAACATTTTTGGTCTGTAGCATTAAAATACCGTCATTACGTTGGACAGAAATTTGCCCTACTGTTTATAACATGCGCTAAATTCAATGCGGGTGAAGTGGTAGTTTGAAAGGTCTGTGCTTTCTTCTATCTTTGTTGTCGTGGGACAAGTACGATACTTTTAACCCGCACTGAATTTAGCGCTGTCCGTTATCGGTAAGCGTAAAAGTGACATCCAAATTTCAATTGTCACGACTTTTTTGTAACTTTGGAACGACAAATAATTATGAAACAACGAATTTACATTGACACTTCAGTAATTGGCGGTTGTTTTGACATTGAATTTAAAGAGTGGTCGAACAAATTATTTGACGACTTTCGGGACGGAAAAAAAAATGCTGTAATTTCCGACATCACACTTGACGAACTTTCTTTTTCAAGACCAGAAGTTCGCAATCATCTTGACACTATCCCGAACGATTACAAAGAATATGTTTTGAATGACGAACAAACTGAAGAACTTGCGGACAAATACATCAAAGAAAAAGTGGTGACACAAAAATCTCACGAAGACGCTTTGCATATTGCTATTGCGACAGTGAATAAGGTTGATGTTTTGGTAAGTTGGAACTTTAAACATATTGTGAACCTTGACCGTATCAGAAAATACAACGCTGTAAATTTGATGAACGGTTATCCGATGCTTGAAATTCGTAACCCAAGAGAAATCTTAAAATAGACAGACAATGGAAAAAAAATTTGATGCAGTGAAGGAAATGCGTTCCATTAGGGAAAAACTGCAAAAAGAATATGAGAAAAACCCTGCGTTGAGACACAAACGCTTGGTACAAATCCGTAAGAAATATCGGCTGACAAAGCGAACGAAAGAGAACGCCTAACCGATAACACGGGGCTTGGCGTAAGCGGGGTTGACGAGCAATTTGAAAGTGTGTGCCTCGCATTTAGTTCGGTAGCGTGGAACAAGTTAGTAGCCCGTAATCCCCGCCTACGCAAGCCCCGAAACCGTCAGACTGTCTAAAAACTATCATAAAAACTAAATTATTTCCTCCCATATTTTCTTTCCGCCAAAAACAACCTCCCTCTTTCATTACTAAACACAAAATCAGTATCATTAATAAAAACCAATCCCTCAGCTTGCCCGCCTTTAGGTATTTTGAAGCAATAATGTTTACAATCAAAAACAGATTTTTCATTTTCCACATCAAACAGATAAATTTTACCATATCCTAAAAGTGCAACTAATTTCCCATCAGGGCTGATGTCTGCCGCGGTGATCATTGTATTGATGTGTATGCTGTCTATCAGCTCAGCGATATAAAACCCCGGCTTATCAGGCAACACATACATTTTTACATATTTGTTTCCCCTGTTTTTGGTAAACAAAAAAAGCTTTTGCCGGTGCCAGAAAAAAGCTTCACAATCATAATTTCGGAATTTTTTTTGAGGAGGAAATGTTTTCTGGTCTGCATAATAGAAACTAATGGTATCTACTTTTAAATTACTGAGTTGTTGGCCGGGTTGGATCTCTTTAAACTTATAAATTCGCAGGTTTTTTCTTTGATTATTGTTGTTTCCAAAATCCCCAATGTAAATATACCCGTTATCATCCTTAGCCAGGTCTTCCCAATCTATGTTTGTAGTGTTGGGTATGGCAATTACCTCTTGTGTTTTTCCCTTCATATCAATTTTTAACAACACATTTTTGCCACCTCCATCATTATGCGTCCATAGAGAAGCCCCCCCCACCCCCCCCGGAGGAGGGGCTTTTCCATTGCTTTTGTCAGCTAATTCCAATCCGGATGGCTCATCGCCTTTTTTCAAAAAAACAGCAATTTTCTTAATTTTGTACAGGTCGTTGTCAATAATAAAACCGGCTTTTCTTTTGTCTTCATGGCAGCCACAAAAAAGGCTTTTAAAACTGATGTAGAGGATAAAAAGTTTTATTTTTAGCATAATCCAATTCGATGGTAACTCAATGGTAATTTACAACTGAATTACAATTGAGTTACAACCGAAATAGCATATTTGCTACTTCTTTCTGGTTTTTCCAAAACTCCCTGCTGTAAACCCGTACGTATTTCCAGTTTTTATTTATCATATTCATTGGCACATAAGCGTGGGCATCTTTTACCGAGACGCTTTGGTGGTAGAGCGTATCATCGGTCAGTATCAGGGCTTTATAATCTTTTTTATCCTTGATGGTAATGTCTGCAAAAGGTAATTCTTCTATAAATTGGTGATTCTTTGCCTCTTCTTTAGTTTTTTGTTCCCTATACCTTGCCTCTTGTCCCGCGTCCTTATTTATATTAATCAGCTTATTTTTAAGAAACCACGAAGTGTTAAAATCATCTTTTCTTACAGGTGTGGGCTTATATTTGCCATCTGAAACATCACGGGCGTATTGGAGGTAAGCTTTTAACAGTTTAGGCCCCTGGTGTTTTGAATCTTCTACTTTTAGCTGCTGGGGTAAAATACTGCTAACAATAATAACCCTTTCCTTTGCTCTTGTAACGGCTACGTTCAGCCTGTTTTCACCTTTCGGTGCATTAAGGCTGCCAAAATGCATGATCAATCTTCCTTTTGGGTCAGGGGCATAGCCAATTGAGAAAATGATGATATCCTTTTCATCACCTTGTACATTTTCAATATTTTTAACAAGCAATGATTTTGGTATTACAAAATTCTTTTCAACAGACGCTTCTTCAAGCAAGTCTAAAATAAGATGCTGCTGCTTGAAATTAAAGGTAATGATACCTATTTCGGATTTGGGATTTGGGATTTGGGATTTGGGATTTAGATTTTTGGATTCCTTCAACAATTGTTCAACCAATTCAACAACTTTCTTTGCTTCTTCAACATTGGTATTATCCTGCCAGGTACCATCAACCTTTAAATAGTTAATGGCCGGCTGATGTTTGTTAATTAAATTAAAATCAGGCAACAACTGGAGCCGCTGTTCATAAAAGTGTTTGTTAGAAAAATCTATCAGGTCTAATGATTTGCTTCTATAATGACTCAATAGCTTAAAGTTTGGTAAACTAATAGCCCCCAGGTCTAATAAAGAATCAATTTCCAGTTCAGGCATATCTTCGTCCTCTTCCTCTTCCCACCTTACCTGGTACAGGTCACTAGGTGAAAGCTGCATTTCATCACCGGCTATTACCACCTGTCTGCCTCTATACATAGCAGGGATGCCTTTCTCCGCAAAGCATTGTGAAGCTTCATCAAAAATTACAAGGTCAAACAGTTCCATCATTGGAAAGATGGCAGAAACTGCCTCGGGAGAGGCCATCCAGCAAGGTATCAGGTTAAAAAGTTCTACTGAGAAATTTGAGATCAGTTTTCTGATCGGCCAGATCTTTCTTTTTTTGGTCACCTGATGTTTCAGGTCGCGGTAGGTAACCATATTATTGAGCCGGTTATACTGCAGGTCATAATATACTTTTTCACGGGCCTTTAACAGCACTATTTCGTTATTACAAACTTCAAATTTTTCCTTAATACAGCTTTGCAGCTCTTTTTCTAATTGTGCGATTTTCTGTGAAGATACTGCACGGAGTATGGGATACTTTAGTTCAATCGGCTCGATCCAGGCTAAGCTCAGAGAGTTATAAAAAAGCTTCAATACTGTATCTTCGTTCACTTTATCGGCTTTGTTAAGGAGCTTATTTACAACAGAACGTTCATAGGGTTTAAATGAATCTTTAATTTTATCATACTCCGTTAAAGAATCGAAATCATTTTTGATGGCGCTTGCTACAGATTCTAAATATTTTTTATCAGTCAAGACCCGGTTGATCTGGTTGGTAGTTAAATAGCGCTGCCATTCTCCTAATTTTTCAGGTACAGTTGCAATTTCTTTATACAACTGCTCAATTTGTTTTTTAAACTCTCTATAAGAAAGGTCTTTGAAATTGATATGATCTTTAAAGCTTCTTAATGATGAGAAAAGCTCCTTTGCCTGAAGTCCTTTCTTTAGTTGGTCAATCCACCCGGAAATTTCATCATAGCTACAGGATTCCGGAATATCATTAATCCAGGGTGTTTCTAACAATGTGGTGATATTATGCTCTAAGTTCATCCGGTTGTCAAGGCGTGCTTCAAGAATTTTCAGGTCTTTTCTTGTTACCCTTAATCCATTGGCAACCAATACTCTTGTGATCAATATTTTATCCTTGGAAAACAATTTCCATTTCAGCCATTTCCTCAAACTTTTTCTTGCCTGCGAGATTTTTTGTACAGTTTTCTGAAACTTACCTAAATTTTTAGTTGGGACACTGATTTCTATACCTTCTTTAGAATAACAACCCAGCATTAAACCGGCTTGCTGATCAAACCATTGTTGGTTGGTAGGTTGGTCTAATAAATAAACAAATCTATCATAGAGCTTATCTGTCTGGAGGATATTAAATAATTGCGGGAACACTTCTTTTCTTGAAATCACCCATTGGCATTCTTCAAGCATAAGTTTATTACCGATGATAGACGTGGTTTTCTCAAATATTTTTTGCTGGTATTGAGGAATTACTTTTAGTAACTGAAGAATTTCTTGCAGGTCAGAGACGGAATGATCTTTAAAGGATATTCGCTCTTTCAGGGGATAACCTTCCTCTTCAAAGCGTTCTGCATAGGCAACATAATTCCTTAGTTTTTGTACGAAACCCGTTATTTCCCTGAAATTGAAGTTTTTATATTCTTCTTTGAGATTTACAGATGGTTCTTCCATGGAGCTGTTGAGGTATAATTCCTTGATAGAAATACCACATTCACTTTCGTCAAACAGGGCATGCTTGAATTCTTCCAGTTCTTCTGTGATCTGGTCAATTCTACGGCTGGTATGTAAAAATTCCCGTTCAAGAAGAATGGCGTCTAAGCTGTTGTTGATATTACGGTATTCATCTAATTTATCAATTTGCGTATTGATCTTTTCATAGATGCGTTTGCGGTCATTTTTGAAATCATGAACTAATGCTATAAAATTCTCAAAACCCTTGGTTTTCATCCTTCGAAAAGCAACATCAAGGGCAGCCCGTTTCTGGCATACTAATAATACATTTTTCCCCTTTGCAATATAATCACAGATTAGGTTGCAGATTAATTGAGATTTGCCGGTTCCGGGAGGTCCGTGTACAACAATGGAGTTTCCGTGTTTGACAGCTTTCAAAGCATTCTCCTGGGACGCATCCATTTCAAAAGCAGTGACGGTCTTTTCTTCTTTTACTTTTGAAAGATAGTGTTGGGCGCTGGGTACTGGGGGCTGGTCTTTATTTGTATCATTAGCCCCGCCAATGGCGGGATTTGCATTATACATATTAGCATCATCGGGGAGGAGTTTTGATAAGAAGAACTCTTCAATATCCTTGAAATCATTATTTTCTATCAGCTCTGCATAATCAGGCATAAGATACGAGCCAGCAAGAGGGAAAATACCCAGTATAGCTTCAGGGAATAATTTTATCTGACCGGCTTGATGTTTTTTTTCAAATTCATCTTTTCTGAAATTTTTGAAAGGTTCAATTTTATCAATAAAAAGATCCTGGTTGAAATTGATTTCAAAAGGCTTCAGCAATTCATAAAGCAGGGTACGAAATATACGGCTATCCACACTGAAATCTTCAAATGTGTGATCAATGAATTCTTCCCGGAGTGCAACCTTGTTAAAGTGGGAAAAAGCGAGCAAAAAACTTTTATTAAACGAGATAGTAAGCTCTTTATGGTTATTTAGCTCCCATTGGTTTTTTTTATTTATGCTTAATTCAACAGGGAAAAACAGCAGCGGGCATCTCACCAAGGTTCCATCTAAAAATCTGCCTTTTGCAAACGGCCATCCTACATATAGATCCCTGGCTCCTCTTTCTTCATAAATAAATTTATCCCTGCGCTGTATTGTTTTTAGTCGTTTGCTTAATTCATTGATTTGCTTGTCGCGGCTATCAAGCCAACGACACAATGGAATACTTTTTTTGCGGGCAATCAACTGCGAGATTATATCAAAGGTACCTCCCGTGAGTTCCTGGTCAAATTCAGTCAGGTCTATATCTTGTATTACAGATAATCTTAACAGGAGCAACGACCGGTTCCTGCCGCTAAGGTTTGTGAGGCGTCTTGCGTATGCTTGTAGTAGTTTTTGCATAGGCGCATGGCCCCGCCAACTGGCGGGGCAAAGAGCAATGCGCATAGCGCATAGAGCATGGCGCATGGCGTTCAACGCCTTTGCCCTATGCACTTCGCTATCCGCCATGCGCTATGCGCTATGCTCTTTGCGCCATGCGCATTAATCAGTTTCCCATCTCAGAGATAAATTTTATTCTCATAAGACGTAGTTCTTCTTCGGTCAATGTTTCATCGTCAAGCTCTTCAATGGCTGTGGGAATATCATCGGTTTCGGAAGACCTAAAGTAATCATATATTTCTTCCTGTTTTTCATGGTCTAATATCTGATCTACGTAGTAACTAATATTTAATTTGGTTCCGGAGAAACAGATCTGTTCTATATTTTGAGTAAGTTCAGCCATTGTCATTTTATTTGTTTTAATAATTTCATCAAGGCTTATTTTCTTATCTATCTGCTGAATGATAAATATTTTATTTTTTGATTTTTTAGCAGCAGACTTTACCACTACATCAGAGGCAGTGACAATCTCATTTTCTTTTACATAACGGATAATTAGCTTAATAAAAGGCTCGCCAAATTTTACTACTTTTCCTCTTCCTACCCCTGTGACCTGGCTAAGCTCCTCTACATTAACAGGATACGTTGTAGCCATTTCTTCTAATGATGGGTCCTGGAAAACCACATAAGGAGGAACATTTCTTTCTTTTGCGATTTTCTTTCTTAATCCCCTGAGCATTTCATATAGCGTTTTATCATAGGCTTTGGAAACCAATGTGGCTCGCCCAAATTCTTCATCCTGTTGGTCAATCCCTGAAAAGTCATGATCTTTTGTAAAAGTGATCGAATATGGTTTTTTAAGAAATTTAGTAGCCTCTGGGGTAATCTTAATAACACCAAAATTGTTAATATCTTTTCGTAAATATCCTCTTATCATGATCTGCCGGAGAACTGATCCCCATAATTCTTTATTTTCATCTTTTCCTTTAGCAAATACCTCAATCTTATTATGGCTGTAACTTTTCACATACTGGCTTTCCTTGCCTATCAAAACATCAATAATATGATCCATTTTAAACCGTTGTTCGGTCTGAATAACAGCTTTCAAAACTAAAGTCGCATGACGTTTTCCCTCAAATTTTTCTTTAGGATGCCTGCAATTATCACAAAAGTCGCAATTGTTTTCATATTTCTCCCCAAAATAATGGAGCAATTGCTTTCTTCTGCACATGGCTGATTCTGCAAAAGCAGTTATTTCATCAATTAAATATTTGGCGTTTTCTTTTTCAGTAATAGGTTTGTCTTTATTATACTTTTCAAGTCTTAATATATCATTATAACTGTAAAACATCAGGCAGTTCCCTTCCATGCCATCTCTGCCTGCTCTGCCGGTTTCCTGGTAGTAGCCTTCCAGTGATTTAGGTGCATTATAATGAACTATGAATCTGACATCGGGCTTATCAATGCCCATCCCAAAAGCAATGGTAGCCACGATAACCTCCATATCATCATTGAGGAATGCATCCTGGTTTTTTACACGTTCTCTGGCTTCCATTCCTGCATGGTATGGGCGGGCTTTTATGTCATTGACACTCAGGAGTTCGGCTATTTCTTCTGTCTTTTTGCGGCTTGAGCAGTATACTATACCTGATTTTCCTTGATGCTCTTTTATATATTTTATTAATTGTTTTTTAGCATTGATTTTAGGTCTTACCTCATAGTACAGATTTTCCCTGTTAAATGATGACTGAAAAATGGTGGCATGTTCGATACAGAGGTTTTTTACAATATCCTGCTGTACCTTTGGAGTGGCAGTGGCAGTGAGCGCCATCACTGGCAGGTTGCCTCCTAAAAGATCTAATATATACCTGATCCTTCTATATTCTGGTCTGAAATCATGGCCCCACTCAGAAATACAATGGGCTTCATCAACAGCAACAAAGTTGATTTTAGCATTTTTTAGAAATTCAATATTATCCTCTTTTGTTAAGGATTCAGGGGCAACGTAAAGTAATTTGACTTTTCCATCGATGGTATCATTTTTTACTTTATTAATTTCTTTTTTTGATAAAGTTGAGTTCAAAACCCGGGCATTTATATTGAATGCTCTGAGTTGATCAACCTGGTTTTTCATAAGTGCGATAAGGGGGGATATCACAATTGCAGTACCTTCAATTAACAAAGAAGGCAATTGATAGCAAAGTGATTTTCCTGAGCCTGTCGGCATTATCACAAATGTGTCTTTGCTATTAAGCACATTTTTAATTATTTCTTCCTGCCCGGTCTTGAAATAATGGTAGCCAAATATTTCCTTTAAGCTGTTTTTTAATTCCGGTAGTTTTACTATTGACATAAGAGATTAGAAATTTTAAATGCCTAATTTGGTTATTTGTTATTAAAAAGGATATAAAAGTATAAAAAAATAACAATAAAACAATTTTTTTTACATTAATTTTATCTACATTTGTTCAACATTCGAGGTTGAGTAAAAAATTGACCCGATGCCAATATACGAATAATAAAATGCTAATATACGAATGAATACTAATGATACTAATAAAGAAATCTATATTAAGAAGCAGAGTAAAAATATTCGTATCATTAGTCCCGCATATTTGCGGGATTAGCATTATACCCTATTCGTATCATTAATATCAATTCGTATATTAGCATTGGAGTATTAGTATCAGTAAAGCTAAAAAAAAATTGAAGGTAATAAAAAATATCAGATTAATTGCAAGAAAAGTTTTAATAAATGAAGCCGAGTCGATAAAAAAAATGGCTGATCGCCTGGAAGAGGGTTTTGAATCGTGCATTAATATTATTTTATCTTGTAAGGGCAGAGTAGTGATTACGGGTATAGGTAAAAGTGCGATCATAGCAAACAAGATCGTAGCCACACTGAATTCAACAGGTACCCCTGCATTATTTATGCATGCTGCTGACGCCATTCATGGCGACCTGGGGATGATACAACCTGAAGATATTGTCATTTGCATTTCAAAAAGTGGTAATACTCCAGAGGTAAAAGTATTGGTTCCATTATTAAAAAGAAAAGGCTCCAAATTAATAGCCTTGGTAGGCAATACTTCTTCATACCTGGCAAAGCAGGCAGATTATGTACTAAATGCTTCTATTGAAACGGAAGCTTGTCCGCATAATCTGGCACCTACTACCAGCACCACGGTTGCAATGGCATTAGGAGACGCGCTGGCAGTGTGCCTGCTTGAATCAAGAAATTTTGACAGTGAAGACTTTGCACGACTTCATCCGGGAGGTACCTTAGGCAAGAGATTATTTTTGGGAGTGTCAGACATCTATCCAAATAATGAACTCCCAAAAGTTAAAAAAGATACCCACATACATGAAATAATTATTGAGATCACTTCAAAACGATTAGGTGTCACCTCGGTTGTAAATGATAAAAATGAATTGCTCGGGATAATCACTGACGGAGACCTGAGAAGAATGCTTAATAAATATGATGATATCAGTAAAATAAAAGCCAAAGATATAATGACCAAATCCCCTAAAACCATTGAGCATGATGCTTACGCAGTAAAGGCAACCAATATAATGCAGCAAAATAATATAACACAGATTGTAGTAATAAAAAACGGGAAGGTAGAGGGGTTTGTGCATTTGCATGATCTGCTGAAAGAAGGGTTGGTTTAAGATATAAATGTTAAGTGAGAAAATAAATGAAACACAACTATGTAGTAATAATGGCAGGCGGTGTAGGAACCAGATTTTGGCCTTTGAGCAGGTCTGTATTGCCGAAACAATTTCAGGATTTTTTACGAACAGGTAAAACGTTGTTACAACAAACAGCTGATAGATTTAATAAAATCTGCCCGAAAGAAAATTTATACATTGTAACAAATCAAAGCTATCTGGGATTGGTTAAAGATCAATTGCCCTGGCTCAGGGATGATCAAATCTTGTTAGAGCCTGTTGGAAGAAATACTGCCCCCTGCATTGCCTATGCCTGTTATAAAATATCAACGATTGATGAGCAAGCCAACCTGGTGGTATCTCCAGCAGATCATGTGATACTAAATGAAAAAAAGTTTACCAGTACCATTCAATCAGCTTTAGGACAAACTAAAGACAAAGATATATTGGTTACTATTGGGATCAAACCTGA